>NZ_RZQT01000185.1:0-9536 GCF_003998485.1 Mesorhizobium sp. M7A.F.Ca.CA.001.04.2.1 | reverse complement strand
CCCATACACGGCTTGGAAATCACCCCACCCCGTTCGCCCCCCCTGCCAGGGATACCGTCCAATGTCCGTGACGCCGTGGTCAAAGCCGTGACGGATCACTCCACGCCATCGCTCGCCAGCCTGGGCTGGACCGAATTTTTCGGCGACCAGCTCGAGCCCGGCGAAGCCAATCTTGTCCCGACGCGGATCGCCACCGTCCACCGCGATCGCCTGACCGGCCTGTCCCAGGCAGGGCCGGTCGATCTGACGCTGGCGGCGCAGGCAAACACCGGTGACTATGCCGTCGGAGACTGGGTGCTGGTCGATGGGCATGAACACCTTGTGAAGCGCCGCCTGACCCGCAAGACGGTGCTGGAACGCCGCACCCAGGGCGGCGGCAGGGTGCCGCAGCTTGCCGCGGCCAATGTCGATACGCTGTTCATCGTCACCTCGTGCAATGCCGACTTCAATCCCGCCCGGCTCGAGCGCTATCTGGCGCTGGCCAACGAGGCCGGAACGACGCCGGTGATCCTGCTGACCAAGGCCGATACCGCTGAAGACGCCGAGACCTACCAGAAGCAAGCTGCGGCGTTGCAGCGTGGATTGCCGGTGGTGATGCTGAACCCCCGCACATCGGATGCGGCAACCGTCCTGGCTGCCTGGTGCGGTGTCGGCCAGACGGTGGCGCTGATCGGCTCCTCCGGCGTCGGCAAATCGACGCTGGTCAACACGCTGGCCGGATCGGCGCAGCAATCGCCGCAACAGACCGGGGGCATCCGCGAGCACGATTCCAAGGGACGCCACACCACCACGTCGCGATCGCTGCATTCAATCGCCGGCGGTGGCTGGGTGATCGACACGCCGGGCATGCGGACGCTGCAGGTCAGCGATGTCGGCTACGGCATCGACACGCTGTTTGCCGAAATCACCGAGCTTGCACCGCTCTGCAAGTTCCGCGACTGCACGCATGTGCACGAGCCGGGTTGCGCGGTTCAGGCTGCCTTGAAGGCGGGGACGCTCGACCCGGAGCGCCTTGCCCGCTGGCGAAAACTGTCCGACGAGAACCAGAACAACACGCCGGTCCAGAGCGGGCCTCGCGGAGCCAAGACTTCCGGCGGTCGCGGAAAGAGGCGCTGAACGGCGAGGACTGAGGACTTCAGAGCTGCGCCGTGCCGAAAACGCGATCCCAGAATGCCGAAGTCACACCGAAATTGGCCGTTTCGTCGATGTGGTGATGCACCGCATGACGGCGCTTGAGCGTGTAGAGATAGCTCGGATGCGCCGGGTGCCAGTGATGGATCATGTGGTGGATGCTGATGTACCACAGATATCCCAGCATCAACCCGCAGCTCACCGCGCTCGCGGTGGCGAAATCTGAGACCACCCAAACGGGCACAAACGCGACCAGCGCATGCACGCCGAGACTGAGCCAGGTTGGCGTGCCCACAGAACTGCGTTCCTCGACATGGTGACGGTCGTGCAGGTCCTTGACGTAAGGAATATGGTGAAGAGCGAACCTGTGCAGCACATACTCGATCAGCGTCCAGAGGCCGAGACAGGCGAGGACAGTGCCGATCCAGCCTGGCGCACTCTCTTCGCCAGCCTCGAGCAGCCCGGCCACTGTCAGCACGGCGATCACCAGCGGATACACCACGAAGTCGCTATAGTAGCCAATAAGACCGAGTTGCATCGTCACCTAGCCTTCGAGCCGCCAAATAAGCGATGGTATCAGATTGCCGGACTCGCGACCGAGGTGCAATGCAGACGCGCCTGACATAGCGTCGCAATCCCCTAGTGCAAGGTTCGCATCAACGATTCAAGGACCATCGGCAGGCTGCCGGCTTCGCAAATGGACGTACAAAAATGGCAAAACGCAGTGCGGGATTGCTGATCTATCGCCGCAGCGATGGCGATCTCAGGGTGTTGCTGGTTCACCCGGGCGGACCGTTCTGGGCGAAGAAGGGACGACGGTGCGTGGTCGATCCCAAAGGGCCTCGTCGGCGAGGACGAGGATGAGTTGACGGCAGCGCAACGCGAGACCGAGGAAGAGCTCGGCGTCAGGGTCGACGGCACCTTCGCGCGGCTTGGCGACTACAAACAACCCGGTGGCAAGATCGTCTCGGCCTGGTCTGTCGAGGCGACCATCGACATCGACGTGGCCGCCATCAAGAGCAACATTTTCACCATGGAATGGCCGCCAAGGTCAGGATCCCTGAAGGAGTTCCCGGAGGTCGACAGAGCGGGCTGGTTCACCTTGCCCGAGGCCGAGGTGAAAATCCTCAAGGGGCAGCGCCCGATGCTTTTGGATTTTGCCAGGCAGCAAGGCGCCGGATGATCCGCAGCCCTCAATAGGGCAGGCCGACATAGTTTTCCGCGAGCGCGGTCGATGCGGCACGCGACTGCACGAGATAGTCGAGCTCGGCCTCCTGGATGCGCTGGCCGAACTCGCCGGTGTCGGGAAAACGATGCAGCATCGTCGTCATCCACCAGGAAAAGCGAACCGCCTTCCAGACCCGTGCCAGCGCCTTTTGCGAATAGCAGTCGATGCCAGCCGCGGATTTGTCGCGATAGAAGTCGCACAAACCCGAGAAGAGATAGCGCACGTCGCTGGCAGCGAGGTTCAGACCCTTGGCGCCGGTCGGCGGCACGATGTGGGCGGCGTCGCCGACCAGGAACAGCCGGCAGAAGCGCATCGGCTCGGCAACGAAGGAGCGCAGTGGCGCGATCGATTTCTCGAAGGATGGGCCGGTGACGACGCTTGCCGCCGTCTGCTCGGGCAAGCGGCGGCGCAGCTCGTCCCAGAAGCGCTCATCCGACCACGCCTCGACACGGTCGCCCTCGGGGCACTGCACATAGTAACGGCTGCGGTGCGTCGAGCGCATCGAGCACAGGGCAAACCCCCTTTCATGATTGGCGTAGACCAGTTCGTGATCGGCCGGCGGCACTTCGGCCAGCACGCCGAGCCAGCCGAACGGATACTGCCGCTCGAAGATTTTCAGCGCACGCTCGGGCACCGATTTGCGGCTGACGCCGTGATAGCCGTCACAGCCGGCAATGAAGTCGCAATCGATGCGATGCGTGACCCCGTCCTTGTCATAGGTCGCGAAAGGTGCGGCGCCGTCGAAATCGTGCAACGCGACATTTGCCGCCTCGTAGATCGTGGTCAGTCCCTCCGCATCGCGCTTGTCCATCAAATCGTGCGTCACCTCGGTCTGGCCATAGACGGTGACATGCCTGCCGCCGGTCAGTGCCTCGAGGTCGATGCGGTGCAGGCGTCCGTCGAAGGCGAGCGAGATGCCGGAATGCGGCAGTCCTTCCGCGTGCAGCCTTGCCGCCGCGCCGGCCTGTTCCAGCAATTCGACGGTGCCCTGTTCGAGCACCCCTGCCCGCACTCGGCCAAGCACGTGCTCGCGGCTCGCGCGTTCCAGAATGACCGTCTCGACGCCGATGCCGGCCAGAAGCTGCCCAAGCAGCAGGCCGGACGGTCCGGACCCGACGATGACGATTTGCGTGCGCATCAGTGGCCGAGACTTTCGACCTGTGCGGCCAGCTCAGCGGCAAGGCGGAGCGACGCGGCCGTCGCGATGACCATTTGCGGCAGCAATAGCCATTCCAGCGTCCAGGCAGCGCCCGAGCGCTCCTGCTCATGCACGAGCGCGTGATGCATGCCCGCAAGCTGCGTGGCGTTGAAGCGGGCAAGCGCCACCAGCGCTTCGGCCTTCACCGGGTTCTGCTTGTGCGGCATGGCCGAAGAGCCGCCGCCGCCGGAAAGCTCGATCTCGGTTCCACCTTGCGCCATCAGCGCGATGTCCTGGCCGAATTTGCCGAGGCTGCCTGATAGCAGCGACATCAGGCCGGCGAAATCGGCGAGTGCGTCACGCTGGTTCTGCCAATGCGGTGCGTCGCCAAGGCCGAGCTTTGCGGCCAGTGCTGCGCGCACCGCCGGACCTTTGTCGCCCAGCTTTTCCAGCGTGCCGGCGGCACCGCCGAACTGCACAACCAGCAGACGCCTCGACTGTTCCGACAATCTTTCCTGATGCCGTTGCAGTGGCGCCCGCCACGTCCTGACGCGATCGGCCACTTTGATCGGAATGGCTGGCTGCATGCGCGTCATTCCCGTCAGCGCCCTGCCGCCAAACCGCTCTCCGAGCGAGACGAGCCGTATAATGGTCTCGGTCAGGAGCAGGCCGAGATGCTCGACGATGGACTTCAGCCGAAACACCAGGCCGGTATCGAGGACATCCTGGCTGGTTGCGCCGAAATGCACTTTATCGCCATGCGGTTCGCTGACCGCCGCCCTGATCTGGCGTACCAGTTCCGGCACAATGACGCCGTCTTTGGCGACGGCAGCCCGCAGCAAGGCGGTGTCGGGCCGGAATGTGGCAAGTGCG
This sequence comes from Mesorhizobium sp. M7A.F.Ca.CA.001.04.2.1, assembly GCF_003998485.1. Lineage (NCBI taxonomy): Bacteria > Pseudomonadati > Pseudomonadota > Alphaproteobacteria > Hyphomicrobiales > Phyllobacteriaceae > Mesorhizobium > Mesorhizobium sp. M7A.F.Ca.CA.001.04.2.1. The sequence goes on along the minus strand of NZ_RZQT01000185.1, from coordinate 5,166 downwards.
GCCACGATCGCGGCGGCATCATCCTTGGTGATAATCCCGTTTTCAGCTTCCGCTTGCGCCAGCGCCCGCTCGAAGGCAAGCATCGCCTCGATTTCCGCCTCGACGGAAAAATGCCGGTTCGCCTCCTCGTCGCCGAGAAGAGCGGAGAGCAGTGGATGGTCGAAGGGCGATACGGTCATATCCTGCTCCTCCTGACCATCAGCTGTCGAAGAAGACCGTTTCCTTCTCCCCCTGGAGATGGATGTCGAAAACATAAATATCGCCGTTGCGCTCGGCGATCAGCGTCGGCACGCGGACGCGGTGCTCGATGTGCGCCAGGATCGCATCCCCGGCATTGGCCTTTTCCTCATCGGAAAAATACAGGCGTGTGTGCAGGCCGAGATTGATACCGCGCGCGACGATCCAGAGGGTGATGTGCGGGGCCATCAGGCTTCCGTCCCTGAACGGCACGCGGCCCGGCTTGATCGTCTCGAACGTGCACAGACCGGTGTCCATGTCGGTCGGGCAACGGCCCCAGCCGAAAAAGTTCGGATCGGCCGCGCCGCGCAGTTCAGCCGGCGAATTGTAGAGCCCATCCGCATCTGCCTGCCAGATCTCGATCAGCGCATCCTTGAGCGGCGTGCCGGTACCGTCGAGCACCCGGATGCGCAGGCCGATGCGCTCCCCCTTGGTCTTGTCGTTGACCATGGTCGCACCAAGGTCGGTCGCATAGACGCCGCCGATGCCGCAGAAATTGGGCGTCAGCCCGATATGGACATAAGGTCCGGCGGTCTGCGAGGGGCTTTCCCTGAGCCGGTCGAGCGACTGGGCCATCAATTGCCCTCCAGCCTGTTTTCGAACAGCGACGCGCGGCGCCCGCGCAGCACGATGTCGAACTTGTAGGCGCGCGCGTCGAAGGGGATCGTCGCCTGCATGTCGAGCGTGGCGATCAGCGTTTCGACGGCGGCCTTGTCGGGGATGCCGCGCACGATCGGGCAGTGCCAGATCAGCGGATCACCCTCGAAATACATCTGCGTGATCAGCCGCTGCGCAAAGCCGTGGCCGAAGACCGAGAAATGGATGTGCGAGGGCCGCCAGTCGTTCGGCCCGTTCGGCCAGGGATAGGGGCCGGGCTTGACAGTGCGAAAGGCGTAGCCGCCATCCTCGCCTGTTATGGCGCGCCCGCAGCCGCCAAAGTTCGGGTCGAGCGGCGCCAGATAGCCGTCCTTCTTGTGGCGGTAGCGGCCGCCGGCATTGGCCTGCCAGAATTCGAGCAGCGCGCCGGGTACGCCAACACCGCGTTCGTCGAGCACCCGGCCATGGACGATGATGCGCTCGCCGAGCGCGCTCTCGCCGGGCCTGGCGAAATTGTGGATCAGGTCGGCGTCGAGTTTGCCGAGCATGGCGTGACCGAAGACCGGGCCTGCAATCTCCGACAGCGTGTTGTCGAACGGCAGCGGCGCCTTCTGCGGCGAGCGCAGCACGGAGGTCTTGTAATTCGGTGTCAGAACAGACGGATGCCAGGTCCGGTCGCGCTGGAAGAAGGCGCCGGTCTCGGGCCTCCGGTTCGAGCCGGACTCAGCGGTCATTCTGGCTTCCGTCCATTTCCGAAAACACGTCCTTGGCAATTTTGAAGGCACGGTTGGCGGCCGGCACGCCGGCATAGATGGCGACATGCAGGAACGCCTCGCAGATATCGTCGCGCGAGGCACCGGTGTTGACGGTGGCGCGCACATGCATAGCAACCTCCTCATCATGGCCGAGTGCGGCCAGCAGCGCCAGCGTGACGATCGAACGCTCACGCCTGGTCAAGCCCGGCCGCGCCCACACGGTTCCCCAGGCGGCCTCGGTGATCAGCTCCTGGAAAGGCTGGTCGAAATCGGTGGCGGCGACCTCGGCGCGCTCGACATGGCGGTCGCCAAGCACCGAGCGCCGCACCGCGAGGCCGGTGCGATATCTGGCTGCATCGCCGGAGACTTCATCCATGGGTTTCTGCTCCAGGGGCAAGCGACGCGATAAAACTGCGGATCAGGGCGGTGAGCGCTTCAGGCTGTTCGACGCAAGGAATGTGTCCAGCGTCGCGGATCATTTCGAAGCGCGCGCCGGGGATCAGCTCGGCCAGCGAGCGGACGAGATCGGGAGGTGTCGAGCCATCCTGGTCGCCGGCGACGCAGAGCGTCGGCACCGCGATGCGGCGTGCAGCATCGGTGAAATCGGCATCGCGAACGGCCGCGCAAGTCCCGACGTAACCTGCAAGCGCTTGCCTCGTCATCATGTTCCAGTAACCGTCGAGCTCGGCCTGACGCGCCGCGTGGAAGGCGGGGGTGAACCACACTTTGAGCACGCCATCGGCAATCGCCTGGATGCCCTTGCTTTCGACAGTCGCGATGCGTGTGTTCCAGCTGTCTGTCGTGCCGATCTTGTGTGCCGTATCGCAAAGGATCAGGCCTTCGACGATTTCAGGCCGCCTGGCATAGAGCCCCTGCGCGATCATGCCGCCGACCGACAGGCCGCACAGCACGACCTTGCTCAAGCCGAAATGATCGATGAGCGCCGAGAGGTCATCGACGTGATCGTCGATCGACCTGATGTCGCCGATGTCGGACAGTCCGTGGCCGCGCTTGTCATACACCAGCAGCGGCATTTCACCATCGAACGTCGAGACAATTTCGTCCCAGATCCGGAAGTCGGTGCCGAGCGAATTGATGAATACGATTGGGCGCGCATTGCCGGTCGCCTTGATGTGGCGATGGTGCAGCGTGATGCCGCCGATGGTGACGAATGGCACGGTTTCGATCCTCCGCCCTCACATTGCACAAGGCGTTTGGTTCGGTAAAATGATATTTTTTGGCGTTTCATTAACTCAGGGGTTATCGAATCCATGTCCGAGAGCCGCATTCGGTTCCGTCACCTGCAGGCATTCCTGGAAGTTGCGCGGCAGGGGAGCGTGGCGCGAGCGGCTGACTTGCTGCATGTCAGCCCGCCGGCGGTGACCAAGACATTGCGCGAACTGGAAGAGGCGCTGGGGGTTGCGGTGGTGGAGCGCGACGGCCGCGGCATCCGACTGACGCGCATCGGCGAGATCTTCCTTCGCCACGCCGCCACGGCGATCACGGCGCTCAAGCAAGGCGTCGATTCCGTCCGCCAGGACGGAGCGGTCAACCGGCACCCGATCCGCATCGGCGCGCTGCCGACGGTGTCGGCGCGGGTGATGCCGCTTGCCATGAGCCTGTTCCTCAAAGAGAGCACCGGTGCGGCGATCAAGATCGTCACCGGCGAGAACGCGGTGCTGCTCGAACAGTTGCGCACCGGCGCGCTCGATCTCGTCGTCGGACGGTTGGCGGCGCCGGAGAACATGACCGGCTTCTTCTTCGAGCATCTCTACTCCGAACAGGTGCTGTTCGTGGTGCGGGCGCGACATCCGCTGCTTGAGCCCGGACAGGACGTGTTCGCGCGGCTCGACGAGTTCCCGGCGCTGATGCCGACACGGGAATCGGTCATCCGCCCTTTCGTCGACCGCCTGTTCATCACCAACGGCATGACGGCGCCGGCAACCGAGATCGAAACCGTCTCGGACTCCTTCGGCCGCGCCTTCCTGCGGCAGAGCGATGCGGTTTGGATCATTTCGGCAGGCGTCGTCGCCAATGAACTCGGCAGTGGCGCCTTCATCGCCCTGCCGGTCGACACCGAGGAAACCAAAGGACCGGTCGGCCTGACGATGCGGACCGACACGGCGCCCTCGCCGGCCTTCTCCATCCTGCTGCAGACCATCCGCGAAGCGGCGAGGCAAAGCAGTTGATGCGGCTCAGACTGGCGATCAGATCTCCCGCGAAGGCGTGAAGCGAACGCTTGCGGACCTCATGTGCCCGGGCGCCAGTACGATGCAGCCGGTCTCGATGCCCGTGTCAGCCCTGCGGTTGAAGGCATCGGTGATGTTGCTGACCGGTTCGGCGCAAAAGAACGGCTCGCCGGGCGGCGTGTAGAGGACAAGGAAATCGAGTGGCGCCTCGGCCTCGATGTCCAGTTGCCGTCCATGCTCCGGCCAGGAGATCCGGGCGCGGCGCGACCATCCGGTGAAGACCGTGTCGAAGTCCGTCTCCGACACGTCGAAGCCCGTGGTCGGGTTGGCGCCCGGCGGCGGCGGTATGTGGATGGTGGGCAGGATTTCCGCATCGGTTTCCCACATGCCGGACACCCGCGCCTGGACATGTGTCCACGGCGTCGACGGAAAATAGGGATGTAGGCCAAAGCCTGCCGGCATCGGCGTGTCCGAAAGGTTGCGCAGCGAGAGGGCAATCGCCAGCCCGCCATCGATCAGCGAGATGGCCTGCCTTGCCTCATAGCTCCACGGCCAGGAATCGGCAGCATGGCGATAGGATAGGACCGTGCTGCTGGCTTCGTGCCGCACGACTGTCCATGATCGACGCCAGCCATGGCCGTGCTCATAGTGCGGATCGTCCGAGTTGGTCGGCAGTTCGACGGTGCGGCCGGCGAATGCGAAGCGACCGCCCCTTATGCGATTGGAATAGGGAACCAGCGGGAAGCAGGCCATGGCGCCGGCATCGCGGCGGCCGATCGCCGCCGGGTCAGCAGGGCGCAGCCAATCCACGACGGATCCGTTTTGCCGCCAGCGATACGACGCCAGCGCGCCGCCGGCGGCCGGCGCGATCTCCACGGTCGCAATGCCGTCGCTGATCGAGATCAGCCCTTGGTGCTGCTCGGCAACGGCAGCGGAATTCTTTGTCATCGGCACTCCCCCATCCCTTGACTCCAATCGCAATGCCGATAAGACATATCATATGAATAGTATGAAGAATAACAAATCTTTCAGTATGGCGCGTACGTCGAGAGTCGCGGTGGCGGTTTCCAGCGGCTCCACCGCTCTGCATGCGACCGTCGTCGAGCAAATCGGATTGCGCATCGTTCAAGGCGATTTCCTGCCCGGCGAGGCACTGCCCAATGCCGACGATTCAAGCGAGATGCTGGGGGTCAGCCGCACGGTGCTGCGCGAGGCGATCAAGGTGTTGGCGGGCAAGGGGCTGGTCGAATCGCGGCCGAAGACCGGCACAAGGGTGCGTCCTCGTGCCGACTGGAATTTCCTCGACCCGGACGTCCTGTCATGGCGCTATGCCAGCGGTGTCAGCGCCGACGATGTCCGGGCGCTGTTCGAATTGCGCAGGGCCATCG
>NZ_RZQT01000184.1:0-9601 GCF_003998485.1 Mesorhizobium sp. M7A.F.Ca.CA.001.04.2.1 | reverse complement strand
CATCAGCGCCATGCCGGGTGCGAAAGCCGGGCCGTGCGTTCCGTCCTTCTCGACGCCCATGTCGCCGGTAACGACACCGGTGACGGCGCCTTGCTCATTGTAGAGCAGGCCGGCAGCGGCAAAGCCCGGATAGATCTCGACGCCGAGCGCTTCGGCCTTGGTCGCCAGCCAGCGGCAGACATTGCCCAGCGAAACGATGTAGTTGCCGTGATTGTTCATCAGCGGCGGCATGAAAATGTTGGGCAGACGGAACGAGCCGGCAGGACCAAGGACCAGGAAATGATCCGCGGTGACCGGCGTCTTGAAGGGATGGCCGTCCTCGTCGCGCCAGCCCGGCAAGAGCCGGTCGATGCCGATCGGATCGACGACGGCGCCGGAGAGAATATGGGCGCCGACCTCACCGCCCTTCTCCAGGACGACGACCGAAAGCTCGGGATTGACCTGCTTGAGGCGGATGGCGGCGGCGAGGCCCGCCGGCCCGGCACCGACGATAACCACGTCGAATTCCATGCTTTCGCGTTCGATGTCGCTCATCAACCCCTCCGCACTGGCTTATCCCATTCGGGTATCTTGCTGGCTCCCGCGCTGCATAGCGCATCAATTGACGACAGGAAACCGGCGCATACGTGACAATGCCGTTTTGGCCAAAAAGTCGCGCATTGCGAGGCTGGAAGACTGCTTTTCGCCTGGCATTGCCTGCGGGGCGCGCGTTTTTAATTGTTCGACGGCTTGCTTATCGGCCATACTTCACGCCATGCGCTTTCCTGGGCCAGCCGGCTTTTCATCGACGCGCTTTCTTTTCCCGCCCGGCCGGATCCGCCGGGCGCTCCTTTTGGCCCTTCTGATGCTGGCGCCGCATCACGCTGCCGCCGACGAAGTGAAGGTCTGGGCGGCGGGCGCCTACTCCTTCTCCGACGAGCTTGGCGGCTTCCACATCACCGGCGCCTCGGGCATCGGCACGAAGGACGATCCGTTCGTCATCACCGAAGAGCTGACTTCGTCAACGCCGGTGACGCTGACGATCCGCACGACAAAGCCGATCCAGGCCTTCGGCAAGGCCGGCGAATTCGCCAACGGCATGATGTATATGCGCATCGAGGTGCTCAACAACAGCGGCCAGGCCTGGGTCGAATTCCAGTTCGAATTGCAGGAGATCCTGAACCAGCCGAGCGTGTTCGGCGACGGGCTTTCCTTCGACCAGCGCAACAAGACGCCGGACAATATCCGGTCGAGCAATTTCGCCGATTTCGATCGCGATTTCGAACCCTATGACCGGCTGCTGTTCAGGAATGGCAAGGTCGACCCGCTGAAAACCGCCAGCTTCGAATTCCTGATGACCGACTACACGCCCAGATGGACCTTCTACCTGGTGCAGGATCCGCGCATACCAACGGGCTGACACGATAGGATTTTTTTCTTGACTCGGTGAGCTCAGCTATGGTACATTTTTGCTTATGGTGCTGAGTTGCGCCAGTGACCCGCCGCACAGGCGGGTTTTTCGTTTGATGCTCCGTCAGCCAACGCGCCGGCGAGAGGCTCCGAAGGAACCCAAGCTGCCAGCCTTGCAAATTGCCGCCACGCGGACGAATGTGAATCGATGACTGCCGCTTCCCCAACCAACAGACCTGATATCGCCGACCTGCTGGCGTTTTACGCCAGCGTGGGCGTCGACGAGGCGCTCGAAGAGCAGCCGGTGAACCGGTTCGCCGAGGTTGCGCCAAAGCCGATGGAGCGCGCGCCGATCGCAGCGCCTTCGGGTGGCACCGCCGCACCGCTGCGCTCGACGACCGTGTCCCGCGGCGAAGCCGGGGACAGAGCAAATGCACCACCCGTTGCGCGGTCGCCGTCTGCGACGACTGCGGTTCCCGACGAAGCGCAGGCGGCACTTGCCCGCCAATTGGCGACCACAGCAACGACGCTGGACGAGCTTCGCCAGCATATGGCGGCGTTCGAGGGCTGCAATCTCAAGGCCACCGCCAAGAACCTGGTGTTTGCCGACGGCAACCCGGAAGCCGCCGTCATGCTGGTCGGCGAGGCGCCCGGCCGCGACGAGGACATCGAGGGCCTGCCCTTCGTCGGCCGCTCGGGCCGGCTGCTCGACCGCATGCTGGCCGCGATCGGGCTCGACCGCACTTCAGCCTATATCGCCAATGTCATTCCCTGGCGGCCGCCGGGCAATCGCACGCCGACGCCGCACGAAACCGAGATCTGCCGGCCGTTCATCGAACGGCAGATCGAGCTGGTCAATCCCAAGGTGCTGATCAACCTTGGCGGCCCGTCGGCCAAGACCTTGCTCAACACCTCGGAAGGCATATTGCGGCTGCGCGGCAATTGGCGCGTTCACACGACGGCATCCGGCATCGCCATCCCGGCCATGCCGACGCTGCATCCGGCCTATCTCCTGCGAACCCCGTCGCACAAGAAGCTGGCGTGGCGGGATTTCCTCGAAGTGAAGGCAAAGCTGCGAGCGCTCACCTAGCGATAACCTTGCAGGTAATTGAAATGCCGTCCTCACCAGCCTAACCATTCACTCATGACAACAGCCCAAACCTCCGCCGGCAGCCTTATTCGCGAATGGCGCACGCGCCGGCGCATGTCGCAGCTCGACCTCGCCATGGAGGCCGAAATCTCGCAGCGGCATCTGAGCTTCGTCGAAAGCGGCCGCGCCGCGCCCTCGCGCGACATGGTGCTGCATCTGGCCGAGCAATTGTCGATCCCGCTGAGGCAACGCAACCAGTTGCTGCTCGCCGCCGGCTTTGCCCCCAGTTTCGGCGAACGCTCGCTGACCGACACGACAATGGCGCCGGCGATGGCGGCGGTCGAAATCGTGCTCAAGGGCCACGAGCCGTTCCCGGCACTCGCTGTCGACCGCCACTGGAACCTGGTTTCGGCCAACGCCGCCATCGCTCCCTTCCTTGCCGATGTCAGCGAGGCTTCGCTGCTGACGCCGCCGGTCAACGTGCTTCGCCTCAGCCTGCATCCCGGCGGCATCGCGCCACGCATCGTCAATCTTCAGGAATGGCGCACGCATCTGCTCGAGCGCCTGAAACACCAGAATGACGCGAGCGGCGACGCGGTGCTGATCGAACTCGAGCGTGAACTGAGGACTTATCCGTCCGGCCTGAGGAGCAACCGGCCGTCGCCGGTCGAGCCGAACGCCATCGTGCACCCGCTCAGGCTGGCGCATGGCGATCAGGTGCTGTCGTTCATCAGCACCATCACGGTGTTCGGCACGCCGCTCGACGTGACGCTTTCGGAACTGGCGATCGAATCGTTTTTCCCCGCCGATGAACAGACGAGGACGGTGCTGGTTCGGTTGGCGAAGGAACGGGCCGAACGTTCGTAATCACCCTTCAGGCAAAGATGCCTTGCGCGTGCGGGTGCGCTCCAGGCCGAGCTGGCGTTCGCGCCAGATGATGAAGATGCCGGCGGCGACGACGATCAGGCCGCCGACAAGCATATGGAGCGTGGCGACGTCGCCGAAGACGAGATAGCCGACGACGAGGCCTAGGATCATCGAGGTGTATTCGAACGGCGCCACGACCGAGGCTTCGGCATGGCGATAGGCCGCCGTCATCAGGATCTGGCCAAGGCCGCCGCAGAAGCCGGCGGCAACAAGAAGGGCCGCCTGGAGCGGCGTCAGCGCCTGCCAGCCGAATGGCAGCGACAGCAGCGACATGACGCTTGCCGTCACCGAAAACCACAGCACGATGGTCGCCGTGCGCTCGCTTTGCACGAGATTGCGCACCAAGAGCATGGCGACGGCCGAGATCGCCGCCGCGACAAGAGCGGCCATGACGCCAAGCACTTCCTGGTCGTCGAGCGCCTGGTCGGAACTCAGCAGCGTCAGTTCCGGCCAGGAGATGATCAGCACGCCGACCAGGCCGACCGCGACCGCACTCCAGCGATACACGCGGATAGCCTCGCCGAGGAAGATGGAGCTGAACACCACCACCAGCAGCGGCTGCGCGTAGTTCAGCGTGATCGCTTCCGGCAGCGGCAGCCGGGTCAACGCGAAAAAGCCGAGCCCCATGGCGCAGACGCCGACCAGGCCGCGGGCGATGTGGTTGAACGGACGCTTGGTGGTGAAGGCAGTGCCGAGTTCTTTCCTGAAGGCCAGGAAGGCGATGATCGGGAAGATGGCGAAGAAAGAGCGGAAGAAGACAATCTGGCCGGCCGGAACGGTGCCTGCGGCTTTGATGCAGGTCTGCATGCCGACGAAGACCGCCACCGACACGATCTTGAGCATGATACCGGTAAGCGTGTCGTGCCCGCCGGCATCATCGCTGGCTGTGGCCGAGGGGCTGCCGGGGCCCGCTGTCACGCTCCCGACGCTTCTCGGATCGTCGCCCAGATACGCGCCGGCGTTGCCGGCATGTCGATGTGCTTGACGCCATAAGCGCGCCAGAGCGCGTCGGTCACCGCATTGAGTGCCGCCGGGGTCGAGCCGATGGTGCCGGCCTCGCCCGCGCCCTTGATGCCGAGTGCATTGGTCGTCGACGGCACGTTGCGGGTCTCGAAATGGAAGAACGGGAAATTGTCGGCGCGCGGCATGGCGTAATCCATGAAGCTCGCCGTCAAAAGCTGTCCGTCCTCGCCATAGATAGTGTCCTCGGTCAGTGCCTGGCCGATGCCTTGCACGACGCCGCCATGCACCTGGCCGGCGAGCAGGATCGGGTTCACGGTAACGCCGAAATCGTCGACGATGGTGTAGCGGACAATCTCGGTCGCGCCGGTGTCGGGATCGATCTCGACCTCGCAGATATGAGTGCCGTTGGGATAGGTGCATTCGTCCTGCACGAACTCGCCAAAGCCCTTGAGATCGTCAGGCGTCTTGGCGGCCTTGGCGATGCTGGAAAAATCGATCGTGCGGTCGGTGCCGACGATGCGGGCAACACCATCGGACAGCTCGATGTCGCCGGCAGAAGCCTCCAGCTCGTCGGCGGCGATGCGCTTGATCTTGTTGGCCAGATCCTCGCCCGCGCGGGAAGCCGACACACCCCCCAGCGGAATGGAGCGCGAGCCGCCGGTGCCGCCGCCGGCCTTCAATTCGTCGGTATCGCCCTGGCGGACATGGATCTTGTCGATGTCGAGATTGAGCTTTTCCGACAGGAACTGCGCATAGGCGGTGGCATGCCCCTGCCCGTTGGTCTGGGTGCCGATCTTCAGCGTCACCGTGCCGTCGCCATTGAGTTCGACGAAGGCCGGCTCCGAGCCCGGAAAGGCACAGGCCTCGATATAGGTCGCCATGCCGAGACCGCGGATTTTTCCGCCGGCCTTCGACTGCGCCAGCCGCTCCGGAAACGCTTTCCATTCGGATTGCTCAATGGCCCGCTCCATATGGCCTTCGAATTCACCGGTGTCGTAGAGGCGGCCGGTTTGCGTCCGGTAGGGAAATTGCTCCGGCCGGATGAAATTGCGGCGGCGGATCTCCTCGACGGGCAGGCCGAGATCGTGGGCGCAGGCATCGACCAGTTTTTCCAGCAGGAAGGCTGCTTCCGGCCGGCCGGCACCGCGATAGGCATCGACCGGGCAGGTGTTGGTGTAGAGGCCGGTCACCGAGACGTCGAGCGCCTGGATATCGTAGACACCGGTCGACATGGTGACGCCGATATAGGGGATGAACGGACCATATTGCGAGATATAGGCGCCGATGTTGGCGAGCAGGTCCACCTTCATGCCGAGAAAGCGGCCGTCCTTGTCCAGTGCCATCTCGGCCGTGACGAAATTGTCGCGGCCTTGCGCGTCGGTCAGAAAGTGTTCCGTGCGGTCGCCGGCCCATTTCACCGGGCGGCCAAGCCGCTTCGCCGCTTCCAGCACCAGCGGATATTCGCGGTAGACGAAGCTCTTCGGCCCGAAACCACCGCCGACATCTGGCGTGATGACGCGCAACTGGCCCTTCTTGATCTTGAACACGCTGGCCAGGATATACTGCATGGAGTGCACGCCTTGCGACCCGGTGGTCAGCACGAAGCGCTTCTCCTCGACGTTCCATTCGCCGATCGCGGAGCGCGGCTCCATGTAGTTGCAGACCAGCCGGTTGTTGACGAACTCGATGCGGGTGACGTGTGCGGCCTTGGCGAAAGCCGCTTCGGTCTTTTTCCTGTCGCCCATGTGGTAGCTGAAGGCGCGGTTGGAACCGAGCTCCGGCCAGACCAGCGGCGTGCCTTCGGCAAGTGCATTTGCGGTCCCGGAAGCCGCGTCTTCGCCGTCATAGTCGACATCGATCAATTCAGCGGCATCCTGCGCCAAGGCACGGCTGTCGGCGACGACGAAGGCAACGGCATCGCCGACATAGTTGACGCGGTCGCGGCACAGGATCGGGATGTCGCGCGTCGGCGCCTTGGTGCCGTCCGGCTGTTCCTGCATGACGCCGGATTTCAGATCGCCGAGATGGGCAAGGTCCTTGCCGGTCAGTACCAGATGGACGCCAGGTGCGGCCTTCGCCGCCTCGGTCGAACCGATGGTGAAGCTGGCCTTGGCGACCGGCGAACGCAGGACATAGCCATGCAGGACGCCAGCCGGCTGGATGTCGTCGGTATAAAGGCCCTGGCCCTGGATGAAGGCGGCATCCTCGCGCCGCAGCACGGATGCGCCCATGCCGAATTTCGGTGTGACGACGGTCATGGATGCCTCGTGATGATGACAGGAGAACGAACGCCTGAAATAGGCATTGCCTCAGTTTTGTCGAGGGGCCGTTTCGTGTAAAGAGCGCGGACTTCAAATTTCTTGGACCAGCGGACACAATCCGCCGCCAAGGCAATCGACAGGAAAACCCACGGAATGCGCACGGACACCGGCCAGGTCTTCAAGCTCGAAGACTATCGCCCCAACGACTACCTCATTCCGCAAACCGACCTCACCTTCCGCCTTTCGCCAGACGCAACGCGTGTCACCGCCGTGCTCACGATAGAGCGCCGTGACGGCGTCTCCGTGTCGGCACCGTTGGTGCTCGACGGCGACGGGCTGACGCTCAAGCGCATCGAGATCGACGGCAAGAAGGTAAAACCGGCGGATCTGCTGGCGACGCCCGACCAGTTGACCATCCTCGAGCCACCGGTGGCGCGGCGCTTCCAGTTGCTCATCGAGACCGAGGTGGCGCCGGCGGGCAACGAAGCCCTGATGGGCCTCTACCGCTCGAGCCACGTCTACTGCACGCAATGCGAAGCCGAGGGCTTTCGCCGCATCACCTATTTCCTCGACCGTCCCGATATCCTGTCCGTCTACACGGTGCGCATGGAGGCAATGCGCGACGAGGCGCCGCTGCTCCTGTCCAACGGCAACCCGCTCGAAAAGGGCGACCTCGGCGACGGCTGGCATTATGCCGTGTGGCACGACCCTTTCCCCAAGCCGTCCTATCTGTTCGCATTGGTGGCCGGCAATCTCGGCCGGCTCGCGGACAGTTTCGTCACCCTGTCCGGCCGCACGGTCGAGCTCGGCATCTATGTCGAGCCCGGCAAGGAGACGCTGGCCGGCTATGCGATGGACGCCCTGAAGCGGTCGATGAAATGGGACGAGGAGGCGTTCGGCCGCGAATACGATCTCGACGTCTTCAACATCGTCGCCGTGTCGGACTTCAACATGGGCGCGATGGAGAACAAGGGCCTCAACATCTTCAACGACAAATATGTGCTGGCCGACCGGGAGACCGCGACGGACGCCGATTTCGCCAATATCGAGGCGATCATAGCGCATGAGTATTTCCACAATTGGACAGGCAACAGAATCACTTGCCGCGACTGGTTCCAGCTCTGCCTGAAGGAAGGCCTGACGGTTTTCCGCGACCACGAATTCTCCGCCGACCAGCGCTCGCGCGCGGTCAAGCGTATTGCCGAGGTGCGCACCTTGCGCGCTCACCAGTTTCCAGAGGACCAGGGCCCACTGGCGCATCCGGTGCGGCCGCGCCGCTACCGCGAGATCAACAATTTCTACACCGCGACGGTCTACGAGAAGGGCTCCGAAGTGGTGCGCATGATCCGCACAATTCTCGGTGCCGACGTGTTTCGCGCCGGCATGGACCTCTATTTCGAGCGGCACGACGGTGACGCGGCGACGATCGAGGATTTCATCAAGGTGTTCGAGGATGCGTCCGGCCGCGACCTGTCGCAGTTCGCGCTCTGGTATCATCAGGCGGGAACGCCGAACCTGACGATCAGTTCGACGCACAATCCGGCCGCGCAGGAGTTTACGCTCGAAATCGAGCAGTCGGTGCCGCCGACACCCTCCGAAAGCCGCAAGCGGCTGATGCACATCCCGCTCGCTTTCGGGCTGATCGGCGCCGGCGGCAAGCCTGTGCCGTATAGTAGCGTCGAGGGCGCCAGCGTCGAGGACGGCGTCATCCATATCCGCAAGCGTCGCCACATGGTGCGGTTTTCAGGCGTCACCGAGCGCCCGGCCGTGTCGCTCAACCGCGGCTTTTCGGCGCCGGTGACGTTGTCCGTCGAGCAGAAAGCCGACGACCAGTTCTTCCTTGCCCGCCATGACGGCGACGCCTTCTCGCGCTGGCAGGCTTTCAACACATTGCTGACCGATGCGCTGATATCAGCGTTCCGCGAGATCCTCGGCGGCAAGCAGCCGGCCTTTGCGCCGCGGCTGATCGAACTCGCCGGCAGCATTGCCGGCGACGAGACGCTGGAGCCGGCCTATCGGGCATTGGCGCTGGCCCTGCCCGGCGAAGCCGACATTGCCCGGGACATCGGCAGGAACATCGACCCCGATGCCATCTATGCGGCTCGCGAGGCACTGGCGCTGGCGATCGGCACTGCGAACCGGGACGTTTTTTCGGGCCTCTACCTCAGCCTTGCCGACAGAGAAGCGTTCAGCCCCGACGCGGCAAGCGCCGGACGACGCGCCTTGCGCAACACCCTGCTGGATTATCTGTCGCTGCAGCCGGGCGGAGCGGAACTCGCTGCCGGGCATTTCCAGTCCGCGACCAACATGACCGACCGCGCGGCAGCACTTGCCGTGCTCGCGCATCGTCACCACGGTTCGCCCGAGGCGGTCGAGGCGCTGGCGGCTTTCGAGACGACCTACGGGTCCGACCCGCTGATCATGGACAAATGGTTCCAGATCCAGGCCAGCGTACCGGGGCCGCAAACCGTCGACACCGTGAAGGCCTTGACCAACCACCCGGCCTTCTCGATGGGCAATCCGAACCGGGTGCGCTCGCTGATCGGCACCTTCTCCAGCGCCAATCAGACCGGCTTCCACCGGGCCGACGGCGAAGGCTACTGGTTCTTTGCTCAAACCGTCCTCGAGGTTGAAAAGCGCAACCCGCAAGTGGCGGCGTGCACGGATCTCCCTTCTGCCACAAGGGGAGAAGGAAGAGAGCGGCTAAGCCAGCGTGCGCTCGACAATATCCCGCAGATCCGCCGACAGGTTTTCGGCGCCGGCGATCGAGAGCAGCGCTTCCCTGGCCTTCGCCTGCCGCAAGGGTTCGAGCGAACGCCAGGATCTGAGCGCCGTCGCCAGCCTTGCCGCCACTTGCGGGTTGCGCTTTTCAACCTCGAGGACGGTTTGAGCAAAGAACCAGTAGCCTTCGCCGTCGGCCCGGTGGAAGCCGGTCTGATTGGCGCTGGCGGCTTTCGAGACGACCTACGGG
>NZ_RZQT01000183.1:0-9611 GCF_003998485.1 Mesorhizobium sp. M7A.F.Ca.CA.001.04.2.1 | reverse complement strand
AACTTCAACAGATCCTCGGGCTCGACCAGGCGGAAAACATCGCCAGTGCGGCGATCCTCCGGCGAAGCGACGACCGCGCCGAAGCCGATCGACGTCTTGCGGCCGCGATCCGAGATGATCTTGTCCAGCCCGGCGAAGGCGCCGCCGCAGATGAACAGGATGTTGGCTGTATCGACCTGCAGGAATTCCTGCTGCGGGTGCTTCCTGCCGCCCTGTGGCGGCACGGAGGCGACGGTGCCTTCCATGATCTTCAAGAGCGCCTGCTGCACGCCCTCGCCCGAGACGTCGCGGGTGATCGAGGGATTGTCCGACTTGCGCGAAATCTTGTCGATTTCGTCGATGTAGACGATGCCGCGCTGGGCGCGCTCGACATTGTAGTCGGCCGACTGCAACAGCTTCAGGATGATGTTTTCGACGTCCTCGCCGACATAGCCGGCTTCGGTCAGCGTCGTCGCGTCAGCCATGGTGAACGGCACGTCGATGATGCGGGCCAGCGTCTGCGCGAGCAGCGTCTTGCCGCAACCGGTCGGGCCGATCAAAAGGATGTTGGACTTCGCCAGTTCGACATCGTTGTTCTTGCCGGCATGCGCGAGGCGCTTGTAGTGATTGTGGACCGCCACCGACAGCACGCGCTTGGCGTAGGGCTGACCGATGACATAGTCGTCGAGAACCTTGAGGATCTCCTGCGGTGTCGGCACGCCTTCGCGCGACTTCACCATCGAGGTCTTGTTCTCTTCACGGATGATGTCCATGCAGAGTTCGACGCACTCGTCGCAGATGAAGACCGTCGGACCGGCGATCAGCTTGCGCACTTCGTGCTGGCTTTTGCCGCAAAACGAGCAGTAAAGCGTGTTCTTGGAATCGCCGCTGTTGTTGCCGACCTTGCTCATTTTCATGTCCTTTCATGGCCGCCCGCCGATGGTCTGGCTGAAAGGGCGCATACTCTATCTATCGCGGGAATCCGCCGCCGCCAGTGTGTCCCGGCTCCCGCAACGCATTCCGTACGAAACACAAATCAGAAAACGTGGCAATGATTCGCGACAACCCCGCATAAAGCTAAGCCGCCGAAACTCAACATAGCCTTAACGTAGGCAATCCTGTCCCCCGAGGGAACAGCCAATTGTGGCCGAAATGCCGCAAGACGCGCCAAAAGCGCGTGATGGTGCCATCCAACTGCCAACTTGCCTTTATGCCAGCGCCCCTTCGGCCGCCTCGCGCGACGAAATGACCTTGTCGATGAGGCCGAAATCCTTGGCTTCGTCGGCGGTCATGAAATGGTCGCGGTCGAGCGTTTTCTCGATCTCTTCATAGCTCTTGCCGGTGTGCCTGACGTAGACCTCGTTGAGGCGACGCTTCAGCTTGATGATATCCAGGGCATGGCGCTCGATGTCGGACGCCTGGCCCTGAAAGCCGCCGGAAGGCTGGTGAACCATGATGCGGGCGTTCGGCGTGGCAAAGCGCATGTCCTTGTGACCGGCAGTCAGGAGCAGCGAACCCATCGAAGCCGCCTGGCCGATGCAGAGCGTCGACACGGCCGGCTTGATGAACTGCATGGTGTCGTAGATCGCCATGCCCGAGGTGACGACGCCGCCCGGCGAATTGATGTAAAGGTTGATTTCCTTCTTCGGATTCTCAGCTTCGAGGAACAAAAGCTGCGCGCAGACCAGCGTCGCCATGCCGTCCTCGACCGGACCGGTGATGAAAATGATGCGCTCCTTGAGGAGGCGCGAGAAAATGTCGTAGGCCCGCTCGCCGCGATTGGTCTGTTCGACCACCATCGGAACGAGGTTCATGTAGGTTTCGACGGGGTTCTTCATCAGGTATCTCTTATCTCGCGGTGGGATTCCGGCGCCGGGAATGCCGGCAGATCGGGCAGAATCGGTTCTGGATCGTTATTCCGTAAATAGGATGCCGGCTCGTCCTTGTGCAAGGCCGACCCCTCCTAGCCATCTGGGTAAGTCGAATCAAGCTTTCTGACCAAGGATTCGCGGCGGCGGATGCTTCCGCGGGTCCGGAGCCGCATCGCCGGCCCCGCAACGTAGCAGTTTCTTAACCGCGTCACTTAACGAAATGCGCCGAAACCGCTTTTTTCCGAGACGGCTTCCTCTACAATTCAACGTTGAACTTATGCATAGAGTTCAACAGGGGGAGTGTCATGCCCGGGAAAACCGCATGCTTCACCATTGCCGGCCTGACCGTGCTCGGCACGATTTCGCAGACGGCGGCCGGCGGCCGCGCCGTCGAATGTTATGAGCCGGTCCGCAGTCCGGCCGTCTATGACACGGTCTATGAAGACGTGATGATCAGTCCGCCCGGTCAGCAGGTCGACTATATCGCCCCTATCTTTGGCACGCGCGAGCGCGTCGTGATGACCGTTCCGGCGCAAGTGACCTACCAGATCGTACCGGCCGTCACCCGCACCGTCTACCGTACGGTCCGGGTCGATGGCGGCGGCTATTCCTGGGAATGGCGCGTCATCCATGGCCGCAAGGTGCTGTGCAAGGTATGGCACAAGGCGCGCTACGAACGCGTCGCAGAGACCGTCGTGATCCAGCCCGAACGCACGCGGCGCGTCGTCATTCCCGCACAATATGACAGCATCGCCGAGGAGGTGCTGGTGCGGCCGGAACAAAGGCGCGTCATCGATGTCCCCGCCTCCTACCAGACCGTCGCGCGTCGTGTGTTGGTCCGGGAAGGCTCATCCAGTTGGCGGCGGGTGCATATTCCCAGGCATTGCCAGGATTAGCGCGCATGGCGTACCCTGCTTCGCAGCGGATCTCCGTTGGGCTGAGGGCATGCGCGACCTGGAAATTTCCAATCAGGAATTGTCAGACCTTGCCGAAGAAGCCTTGGCGCTTGCCAAAGCTTATTGGGCCTCCCTCGAGGAACGTCGGACGTATCCCACGACCAGCGGCAAACAGACGACGGAACTCTTCTCGCGGCCTTGGCAGGAGAGCGGTCGTGGTCGGGAAGTCTTGCAGGATTTCAAGTCGATAGCGGAGCATGTGCGGCCTTCAACCGGCAGGTTCTTCGGTTATGTCGTCGGCTCCGGCGAACCGATCGGCGCGCTGGGGGAATTGCTGGCTGCGGTGCTCAATCAGAATGTGACGTCGTGGCGCTCGGCACCGGCTGCGACATCGATCGAACGCGCCGTCGTCGAATGGTTGGCGGAGGCTGTCGGTTGCCCCGGATTTACAGGCAGCCTGTGCGGCGGCGGCTCGACGGCGAACCTCATGGCCCTGGCGATGGCGCGGGAAGCGAAGCTGCCAGCCAACGAAACAGGCGTGCGACCGTGCGTGATCTATGCTTCCGAGCAAGTGCACATGTCCATTCCCAAGGCCGTCGCGCTGTTGGGGATCGGTAGAAAAAATCTCCGTTTGATCCCTGTCGACGACAAATTCAGGATGCGGACGGATGCCCTCCAGGCAGCTATTGCAGCCGACCGCGGCATCGGCAACATGCCCATCGCCATCGTGGCCACGGCCGGCACCATCATCTCCGGTGCGATCGATCCCCTTCCCGAAATCGCAGACATTGCCCGCAGGGAAGCGTTGTGGATGCATGTCGATGGGGCCTATGGGGGACTGGCGGCCCTGACCGTCCCGGAAAAGTTCCAGGGACTGTCTTTGGCGGATTCGCTGTCGCTCGATGCGCACAAATGGCTCTATCAGCCACTCGATTGCGGCTGCCTGCTCAATCGCCACCCAGACATTGCGCGCACGACTTTCTCGCACAGCGACGACTACGTCAGGATATTGAGCGAAGACCCAACGGAAGCATTTGCATTCTTTGAAGAGTCGATCGAACTGTCTCGGCGCTTCCGTGCGCTGAAGCTCTGGATGTCGCTGCAGTATCACGGGCGCCGTGCCTATCGCGAAGCCATCGCGCGCGATCTCTACCATGCCCAGATGCTGGCACAGGCAATCGCTTCACAGCCGGAGCTTGAGCAGCTTGCGCCGGTATCGCTAAGCGCGGTCTGTTTCCGTCACCGCTCTAAGGACAACGAAGCGATCCTGCGCCGCGTGATCGCGCGCGGCCTCGTGTATCTGTCGAATGCAACGATCAGCGGTCAGTTCGCGCTGCGGGCGTGTTTCGTCAATCACAGGACGACCTTGGATGACGTGCGGGCGATTGTGTCCGAAGTCATTGCCGCCGCAGACGAACTCAATCATTGAACCGCTGCGGATTTGGCCTCGTGTTTCAGGCGACCTCCGCCCGCAGCCATGCCTTCAGACCGGCGATATCCCCATCGCCGACAGCAGCGGCAACGCGCCTCTTCGATGCGGGCGATCGGCGGCGAAAACAGGTTGCGGATCGCCTCGCCCTCGCCCGCCACCGGCTCGCGGTTCCAATCGGCGTCGCTGGTCGGCACCTTGTGCAGCCCTGACCCGAACTTCATGCCGGCGCCGCCGGAGGGCGGGATCACATAGCCGTCGATCGCGCCGCCGACATCGAGCACGACCGGTGCCGCCTGCCAGGCCGCCTTGAGGTCGGCCGGCGGTTCGACATAGGCAAGTGCGGTTCGATAGGTCTTCAATTCTCCATCCAGTTCCGGAAACAGCTTTAGCACCCAGGCGCCGGCGGCGACGACGATACGGTCGGCCTGCATCGTCTCGCCGCTTTCGAGCACGATGTGGCCGGCCTCGGAGTCGACCTCGACGACCTTGCTGTTTTCGTAGACATTGGCGCCGTTGGCGCGCAGCCACTTTGCCAGGCCGGACGCGATCTTGCGGCAATGCAGGGCGCCGCCTTCGGTCGAGAAATAGGCGTAGCGAAACGACCCGGCTTCCAGAAACGGCCAGCGTTTCACCGCCGCGTCGGGCTCCAGCAGTTCGAACGGAAAATTGCCTTCTTCCAGGCCCTCGCGATATTCCTCGGCCTCGTCGCCAGGCTCGCGCGAAATGCAGACAAATCCTCTGGGATCGAGGTGGCTTTCGCCGAGATCGGCCCACATCTCGTCCCAGGCCCGGTAGGCTTCGGTGATCAGCCGGCCGTAGCCGGTCCCCGCGCGATAGGCGCGGCGGATGATGCGATGATGGTCGCCCGACGCGGCAAGCGGGTTCGGGATCGGCCCCTGCTCGACGATCGAAACGCTGTGACCCGCCTTGACCAGCGACCACGCGGTCGAGAGGCCGGCAATACCCGCACCGACAACGATCACCTTCATCAAATCAGACTTTCCGCAGCCGGTCGGCTGGCTCAACGTATTGGATTGCGGGCGCCAACATACGGTCTGGAACCAGGCTGGCAAGCCGCGCTATTGGTCTGGCATGAGCAAATTGACGCCACCCGGCCTGGTCTTTGATCCAGCCACGCGACACCTGCGGCTCGATCCGCACAAGCATGCCTTTTTTCAGAACCCGTACGAGGCCTATGCATTTCTGCACGGCGCATCGAATGCCTTCTTCTGGGAAGAATTCGGCTTCTGGTGCTTTGGCGGCTTCGACGACGTCAACCGGCTGCTGCGCGACCGCCGTTTCGGCCGCCAGAATCCGGCCGGCATTCCAGACAGTCGCGGTATCGGACAGGACCGTAGCCATCTCAGGGCTTTCGACGGCATCGAAGCCAATTCGATGCTGGAACTGGAGCCACCCGTGCACACGCGGCTCAGAACACTGGTGAACCGTGCCTTCGTCTCACGTCAGGTCGAACGGCTGCGGCCGCGCGTCGAAGCGCTCGCCAACCAACTGATCGACCGTTTCGACCCGGGCAAGACAGTCGACCTGCTGCCCGCCTTCGCGGCGCCCTTGCCGGTCACCATCATTGCCGAAATGCTCGGCGTGCCGGTCGAGATGGGGCCGCAACTGCTCGACTGGTCGCACCAGATGGTCGCCATGTACATCCATGGCCGCACCCGCGAGATCGAAGAGATGGCCAACCGCGCCGCGGGCGAATTTGCCGATTTCCTGCGTTTCCATGTCACCGAGCGACGCAAGAACCCTGGCGACGACCTGCTGTCGCTGCTGATCTCGGCGCAGGAGGACGGCCAAAAGCTGTCGGAGGACGAGATGGTGTCCTCGACGATCCTGCTGCTCAATGCCGGTCATGAAGCGACAGTGCATCAGACCGGCAACGCTGTCCGTTCGATCCTTATGCAAGGCGGCGATGTCAGCCGCTTCTTCGGCTCACCCGAAGCGACCGCGGCAACGGTCGAGGAATGCCTGCGCTTCGACGCGCCGCTGCACATGTTCACGCGCTATGCCTATCAGGAGACCGAAGTCGCACCTGGCATTATCGTGCAGCCGGGCCAGACGATCGGGCTGCTGCTCGGCATGGCCAATCATGACCCGCGCGCCTTCGCCGAACCGCAAGCTTTCAGGCCCGATCGTCCGGACCAGAAGAACGTGTCATTCGGCGCCGGCATCCATTTCTGCATCGGCGCGCCGCTGGCCAGGCTAGAATTGCAGGTGTCGCTGAAAACCCTGTTCGAACGGCACCCGAAGCTGCATCTTGCCGAAAGGCCAAGCTTCCGCGACACTTACCACTTCCATGGGCTGGAAAGGCTCGCCGTCGGCTTTTGACGAAGCGCGGATTTGGGCGCCGGCCTATTCCAGCCATAGCGCCAGCAGCAACCACAAGGTCGGCTCACCGGACCGCCCACGATGCCCTTCCACGACAAGGCACCGGAAGCTGTCTCAGCCAGTTCCAGCGAAATAGTCATACGCAGGCAGCACAAGCTTGGGGGAGAGCCTGAAGGCCGTTGCTGGCAGCCCCTGTCGATCCATGCCAAATCGCAAGATCGGTCGAGCGCGATATATCCGGAAAGGCCTAACTGGTGTCGTCACGGAGAAAGAGACGTTGAAGGCCGCACTTGAAAACTACCAAGCCCGAATGCAGCGGGTGCTAGACCATATAGACCAGAATCTGGATGACGATCTGGGGCTGGAGGCGTTGAGCGGTGTCGCGGCGTTCTCGAAATATCATTTCCACCGACAGTTCACGTCCACCTTCGGGGTGTCCGTGCATCGCTATGTCCAGCTCGCCCGCATGAAGCGTGCTTCGTACAGACTTGCCGAAAGTGACGCCCAAAGCGTCACCGACATAGCCATGGATGCCGGTTACGACGCGCCGGATGCCTTCGCCCGCGCCTTTCGGCAACGGTTCGGACAATCGCCGTCGTCGTTCCGGAAGTCTCCCGACTGGGGGTCGTGGCTCATGGCCTTCGGGCCCCTCGAAAAAGCAAGGAACACGCTTATGCAGATAATCTTTGAACACGACGACGTGACGATCCGCGATGTGCCCCCGACGCCGGTGGCGATCATGGAGCACCGCGGAGACCGGGCGACGCTCCAGGACACCATCCAGCGGTTCATCGCCTGGCGTAAGGCGGCGGGCTTGTCGCCCGAGACAAGCCCGACCTTCAACGTCTTCCGTTCCGAAAGGGAGCCCGCGGTCCCGGCTGATTACAGCATGGACATTTGTGCCGGGACAGACCGGCCGATCGAGGCGAATGACGGGCAGATGAAGGCTGGCGTGATCCCCGGCGGGCGCTGCGCGGTGCTGCGCTACCCTGGCAATACCAACAATCTCGAACCCGCAGCACTTTATCTTTATCGTGAATGGCTTCCGGCCAGCGGCGAGGAAGCACGCGACTTTCCGATCTATTGCCAACGACATCTGTCCCACTTCCCGGAGGGCCCGCTACGCGAAGTGGTCGTTGAACTCTTTCTGCCTCTGAAATAGCTCGGCAGGACAGCGGTTTGTCCCCCCGATCGCGAGCATCATGGCGACGCGAGATCAAAGCTTGATCACATACTCCTTGCGAGTCGTTTCAAGCACTTCCCAGCTGCCCTTGAAGCCGGGCTTCAGCACAAAGCTGTCGCCGGTCTTGACGGTGCGCGCTTGCCCACCGTCCTCCGCGATCACCGAAACGCCGGACAGGATGTGGCAGAACTCCCACTCGTCATAGACGATGCGCCATTTGCCCGGGGTCGATTCCCATATGCCGGCATAGAGGCCGCCGTCGCGCTCCTCGACATTCCAGGTGCGGAATTTGGGATCGCCCGAGATCAGCCGGTCGGGCGCCGGTGCACCCTGTTCGGCGTCGACAGCGTCGACGCCGATGGAAAGAAATTTCGACTCGCTCATGATCGGTCAGACCTTGGCTAGAGCCTGTTCGAGGTCGGCGACGATGTCGTTGACGTCCTCGATGCCGATCGAAAGCCGCACCGTGTCCGGTCCTGCGCCGGCCTTGACCTTCTGCTCGTCGGAAAGCTGGCGGTGCGTGGTCGAAGCTGGGTGGATGACCAGCGACTTGGTATCGCCGACATTGGCGAGGTGCGAGAACAGCTCGAGAGCCTCGACGAATTTGACGCCCGCGTCATAGCCGCCCTTCAGCGCGAAGGTGAACACGGCGCCGGCGCCAAGCGGTGAGTACTTCTTCTGCAGCGCGTTGTTCTTGTCTGAGGGCAGGCCGGGGTAATTCACCGATGCGACCTTGGGGTGGTTGGACAGCCAGGCGGCAACCGTCACGGCATTGTCGCAGTGGCGCTGCATGCGCAGCGGCAGGGTTTCCAGGCCGGTCAGGATGAGGAAGGCGTTGAACGGGGAGATCGCCGGGCCGAGATCGCGCAGGCCGAGCACGCGCGCGGCAATGGCGAAGGCGAAATTGCCGAAGGTTTCGTGCAGGACAAGACCACCATATTCGGGGCGCGGTTCCGACAGCATCGGGTATTTGCCCGATTTCGACCAGTCGAAGGTGCCGCCGTCGACGATGGCGCCGCCGATCGAATTGCCGTGACCGCCGATGAATTTGGTCAGCGAATGGACGACGATGTCGGCGCCATGCTCGATCGGCCGGATGAGGTAGGGCGAGGCCAGTGTGTTGTCGACGATCAGCGGCAGGCCGTGCTTGCGCGCGATGTCGCCGATCTTCTCGATGTCGACGAAGGTGCCGCCCGGATTGGCGAGGCTTTCGATGAAGATCGCCTTGGTCCTGTCGTCGATCTGGCTTTCGAAGGTCGAGATATCGTTGGTGTCGGCCCATCGCACCTCCCAGCCATAATTCTTGAAGGCATGGCCGAATTGGTTGATCGAACCGCCGTAAAGCTTGTTGGCCGCGACGAAATTGTCGCCCGGCTGCATCAGATTGTGGAACACGATCACCTGCGCCGCATGGCCGGAGGCGACCGCGAGTGCCGCCGTGCCGCCTTCAAGGGCCGCCATGCGCTCTTCCAGCACCGCCTGGGTCGGGTTCATGATGCGGGTGTAGATGTTGCCGAAGGCCTTCAGCCCGAACAGCGACGCGGCATGGTCTGCATCGTCGAAGACGAAGGAGGTCGTCTGGTAGATCGGCGTGGCGCGCGCGCCGGTCGCCGGATCGGGCTTGGCACCGGCGTGGACGGCGAGCGTGTTGAAACCTGGCGTGCGGGTCACTGAAAACCTCCCTTTTGAAACTCTTGAAATCGCCGGGCATTCTTGGCGAAGCATGAGCGCGAATGCAAAGAAGAAAATACCCTTCGGCTAGCGATCTGCGGCCGAGGCCCGAGAAAATGCGCTGGCCTAAGGAATAATTTTGCGCCTAAGGCGCATCGCGCGTCAGGCCTTGCTTTTGGTGCACGTCGTTATCCCAAAACCGCTGCGCACTTTTGAGCGACGTGCACTACTTCTGC
>NZ_RZQT01000182.1:0-9688 GCF_003998485.1 Mesorhizobium sp. M7A.F.Ca.CA.001.04.2.1 | reverse complement strand
GCTCACCGTGCGGGAGAACCTGGAATCAGGCTTTGCGCCGCTGAGGCGAGCCGACCGCAACATTCCGGCGCATGTCTTCGAATTGTTCCCTGTGCTGAAGCAGATGCTCGGCCGTCGCGGCGGCGATCTTTCCGGCGGCCAGCAGCAACAGCTCGCCATCGGGCGGGCGCTGGTGATGCGGCCGAAACTGCTCGTGCTCGATGAACCGACCGAGGGCATACAGCCGTCGATCATTAAGGACATCGGCCGCGCCATCCGCTATCTGCGCGACCAGGCGGGCATCGCCGTGCTCTTGGTCGAACAATATCTCGATTTCTGCCGCGAGCTCGCCGACGAGGTCAACATCATGGACCGGGGCGTGATCGTCCATACCGGCCCGGCTGAAGATTTAGACCGGGCTGATGTGCGGAAGTTCCTTACCGTCTAGAATTGGCGGTGAACTTCAGTTGGCGATCCGAAGTTCTTGCCAAGTCCAATATTTCTCCATCCGATCACCTGCGTCTCTGGCACGCTCAATATCGCGTGCTAGTCTTTTCCATGGCTTTGTGAGTCGGCCGCTTCCGTATCAGTCTGGTTATCGCAGATCGAGGACCACGGCCAATGCCGGGCAAGTTTCACGCAAGCAAGGCTGCCTAGCTTCCCTCCTGCGATCTCTGTCGTTCAAACGCGTTTGGGCACACAGGCTAAAGGACAGCCATGGAACGTTACGTCGAGGATTACCAGAAGCGGCGGCTTACCGAACGCGTCGACATCATCGCTGCCATCAATATCTTGAGATCACAGGGCTGCGACTACGACGATCTGATCGAGGAGATCACCAAGGTCTTCTATGTCGATCTCGATACCTTCAATGAGATTGTCATGGCGGCCTAGGAGCCGCATTCGTCTCCCCACGATCAGAGGCCGGTGTTGCGCGATTAGCTTGCGCGCCTGAACGGAGACGCGGTGACGCGGTTACGGCCTCCGCGCTTGGCGTCGTAGAGCGCCTTGTCGGCGGCGTTGAGCACCTTGTCGAAGCCGAGGCCTTCCTTGGTGCCGAAAGCAAATCCGGCACTGACGGTGCATATCAGCGAGCCTGTCTCGGTTTCGATGCGGTGCGCGGCGAAAGCTGCCCGTATGGCCTCGGCGGTGGCCTCCACCGTTTCGGGCAAGGTCCGCTTCAGCACCAGCGCGAACTCCTCGCCGCCCATGCGCGCGGCGACGTCGGCCGGGCGGCGATTGCTGGCGAGTTCCCGTGCAAACACCCTCAGCACCTCATCACCGGCGGCGTGGCCGAATTCGTCGTTGATGGCCTTGAAGTTGTCGAGATCGAAGACGACCACCGCCGTGAAGGCGCCGACCGGCGCATCGCCGTGCAGGTCGAACAGGGCGCGGCGGTTGAGCAGGCCGGTCAGCGGGTCGGTCAGGGCATTGTGGCGGTGATGCCGGGCCAAGCGTCCCTGATTCAGGGCCAGGGAAAGCGCTCCAATCCCGGTCATGCTGGCGATGACGATGATGAGGCTCAGTTCCTCGGCCCAGTTGCTTGGCGCATGTCCAAGGACCAGCTTTCCATCCAAGGCTAAAACCATGGCGCAGAGAGCGAAGGATGCGGCCGTGGCAGAATAGAGCGCGGTGATACCGATCGTCAGGGCAGGGGCTTCGTCGCGGCCCTTCCAGTATTCGACCGCCGTTGCGAACAGAAGCAAGGCGGCGAAGGCATTTTCGAACATGAAGCCCAGCCCGTCATAGCCTAGAGCCATGGGAGGCAACGTCACGGCCAGCGAAATGGCGCTGCCAAGTACAGTTCGGGGCACTGGCGAGCCGCCGGTTCTGAACTGGTAGGCCGCGCCTAGCATTGTCGAGAAACCGAGCAGGAGGAAAGCCAGCGTGGCGATGCCCAGCAGGCGCCCGGGCATGTCGATATAGGCGTCATAGACAAAAATATCGCCGACCACGAACACCAGGCTGATCGCCCATGTCAGCAGGAATTTCTCCGAGCGAGCGGTCAGCCACATGCCGAACAATGTCAGGCTCAGGCAGGCCGCGGAAAAACCGACAGCCAGGAGAAGTGAAGTGTAGTCGAGCGACATGCCCCTCGTCCTTGCCCGTGGCGGCCCAGATCTGCGACTGGTCTGGCTGGATTCATGCAGCAAGGAGGTATCGATAAGGTTACGACGGTGGCGAAGATGCCATGATTCCGCTGCGTCAGGGCACCGGTTGACCCTGGTCCACTCGCTTCATCAGTGCCATGGCGCCGAACGGCGCGCGCACCTTGCCCTCGGTGATGAAGTAAACGAACACGTCGCGCGGCTTGACCGGCGCATCGGTGGCGGGGTCGGCGCGCCGCAGGTCGGCCGGCTGCTTGCCTTGCGCCCAGGTCTTTACCCGCGCGGCCCATTCATCGAGGCCTTTCGGCGTATAGCAGTCGGGATTGTCATCGCTGCCGGTCTGCAGCCGGGCGTAGACGAAATCGGCGGTGATGTCGGCGATATCAGGATATTTGGCATGGTCGGCGTAGACGATCGCGGCCTTGTATTTTCGGGCAAGTGCTGCGAATTCCGGCACGACAAAACTGTCGTTGCGGACTTCGAGCGCATGGCGCAGCGCAACGCCGTCCTGCTTTTCCGGGAGCAGCTTCAGGAAGGCTTCGAAATCGTCCGGATCGAATTTCTTGGTCGGTGCGAACTGCCACAGGATCGGCCCGAGCTTTTCGCCGAGCGCCGCCACGCCGGAGCCAAGGAAGCGCATCATCGATTCGCCGGCCTCGCCCAGCACGCGCCGGTTGGTGACGAAGCGGTTGCCCTTCAGCGAATAAACAAAGCCGTCCGGCGCCTCGCTGGCCCATTTGACGAAGGTCGGCTCCTTGAAGCTGGAATAGTAAGTGCCGTTGACCTCGATGCTCGGCACCTGGCGAGTGGCGTAGTTCAACTGCTTGGCCTTGGAAAGCTTGTCGGGATAGAAGGACGTATCCCAGGGTTCGAAGGTCCAGCCGCCCATGCCGGCGCGGATTGTTCCCGATGTGATCATTGTCATCCTCCCAATGCAGAAAAAGATCAGGCCGCGGTGATCTGATCGACGGTTTTGGCCATGTCGACGAGCACCCATCCTGGCCGGTAGGGATTGGGCCGGCGACCCGTTTCGTGGAAACCATAGGCAAGATAGAGCGCAATGTTCCGCTCCATCCTGGCGTTGGTGTAGAGCCGCACTTCTGGCAGACCCCAGAGATGGGTCTGCTCATCCGCGTGTTTCAGCAGCGCAATGCCGAAGCCCTTGCCTTGAAAGTCGGGGGAGACCGCGACGGAGAAGATCATCGCGTGGTCGTCATGTCGCTCCAGCGTGATCAGCCCGGCAAGCTCGCCGCCACTTTCCAGCAACCAGATCTCGCCGCGCACGATGCGCGGTGCATAGTCCTCGGTGACCGGGATCGGCGGCGCGCCGAACAGTGCGATGTAAGGCGCATAGGCCGCTTCCGTCAGCGAGACGACGGTTTGGAGATCACCGGCAAGCGCTCTTCTGATTGTCATTCAAAAGCTCTCCAGAGCTCTCCAGGCGCCAACCGGTCGATCACTCCGCCGCTTCGCGTTTGCCTCCGGGACGTCGCTCCAGAAGCTCCTTGAGGAACTGGCCGGTGTAGCTGCGCTTTTCGCGCACGATGGCTTCCGGCGTGCCGGAGGCGACCAGTTCGCCGCCGCCATCGCCGCCTTCGGGGCCGAGGTCGAGCACCCAGTCCGCGGTTTTTATCACTTCGAGATTGTGCTCGATGACCACCACCGTGTTGCCCTGGTCTACCAGTTCGTGCAGCACTTCCAGCAGTTTGGCAACGTCGTGGAAATGCAGGCCAGTGGTCGGCTCATCCAGGATGTAGAGCGTCTTGCCGGTCGCCTTGCGCGACAGTTCCTTGGCCAGCTTGATGCGCTGCGCCTCGCCGCCGGACAGCGTTGTCGCCTGCTGGCCGATATGGATGTAGCCGAGGCCGACCTGCTTCAGCGTGTCGAGCTTGTCGCGCACGCCGGGCACGGCGGCGAAGAAATCGACGCCTTCCTCGACCGTCATGTCGAGCACGTCGGCGATCGACTTGCCCTTGAACACGACGTCGAGCGTCTCTCTGTTATAGCGCTTGCCGTGACAGACGTCGCAGGTGACGTAGACGTCGGGCAGGAAGTGCATCTCGATCTTGATGACGCCGTCGCCCTGGCAGGCCTCGCAGCGGCCGCCC
Source organism: Mesorhizobium sp. M7A.F.Ca.CA.001.04.2.1 (assembly GCF_003998485.1). Classification (NCBI taxonomy): domain Bacteria; kingdom Pseudomonadati; phylum Pseudomonadota; class Alphaproteobacteria; order Hyphomicrobiales; family Phyllobacteriaceae; genus Mesorhizobium; species Mesorhizobium sp. M7A.F.Ca.CA.001.04.2.1. Next base: position 5,493 of record NZ_RZQT01000182.1, on the reverse strand, counting down.
TTGACGTTGAACGAGAAGCGTCCCGGCTGATAGCCGCGCGCCTTGGCCTCCGGCAGGCCAGCGAACCAGTCGCGGATCGGCGTGAAGGCGCCGGTATAGGTGGCCGGGTTTGAACGCGGTGTGCGGCCGATCGGCGACTGGTCGATGTCGATGACCTTGTCGAGGAATTCGAGGCCCTCGATGCGGTCGTGGTCGGCCGGATGTTCGCGCGAGCCCATGATGCGTCTCGAGGCGGCCTTGAACAGCGTCTCGATCAGGAAGGTCGACTTGCCGCCGCCGGACACGCCAGTGACGGCGGTGAAGGTGCCGAGCGGGATTTCGGCGGTGACGTTCTTCAGATTGTTGCCGCGCGCGCCGACGATCTTGATGCGGCGGTTCTTCTTCGCTTCACGCCGCACGCCGGGCGTCGCCACTTCGAGCGCGCCCGACAGATATTTGCCGGTGATCGAATTGGGATTGGCCATGACCTGCTGCGGCGTGCCCTGGGCGATGATCTCGCCGCCATGGATCCCGGCGGCCGGGCCCATGTCGACGACATAGTCGGCATGCAGGATGGCGTCCTCGTCATGCTCGACGACGATCACCGTGTTGCCGATGTCGCGCAGGTGCTTCAGCGTATCGAGCAGGCGCGCATTGTCGCGCTGGTGCAGACCGATCGACGGCTCGTCCAGCACATAGAGCACGCCGGTCAGGCCGGAGCCGATCTGCGATGCCAGCCGGATGCGCTGGCTCTCGCCGCCCGACAGCGTGCCGGAATTGCGCGACAGCGTCAGATAGTCGAGCCCGACATCGTTGAGGAAGCGCAGCCGTTCACGGATTTCCTTGAGCACACGCACCGCGATTTCGTTCTGCTTGTCGTTGAGCGACGCGGGCAGGTCGGTGAACCACTGGTCGGCCTTGCGGATGGAAAGCTCGGTGACTTCGCCGATGTGCCTGCCGGCGATCTTCACCGCCAGCGACTCGGGCTTCAGCCGATAGCCCTTGCAGACCGGGCAGGGTGTGGCCGACATGAAGCGCTCGATCTCCTCGCGCATCCAGGCGGATTCGGTCTCTTTCCAGCGCCGCTCGAGATTGGGGATGACGCCTTCGAAAGTCTTCGTCGTCTTGTAGGAGCGCAGGCCGTCATCATACTGGAAGGTGATCTCGCGCTCGCCGGTGCCGCGCAGGACGGCTTCCTTGGCCTCTTCGGACAAATCCTTGAACTTGTCGCCGAGCTTGAAGCCATAGGCCTTGCCCAATGCCTCCAGCGTCTGCGCGTAATAGGGCGAGGTCGACTTCGCCCACGGGCTGACGGCGCCGTCGCGCAGCGAGATGTTTTCATCCGGCACGATCAGATTGCCGTCGATGGCGCGCTGGCTGCCGAGACCGTCGCAAGTCGGGCAGGCGCCGAACGGGTTGTTGAACGAGAACAGCCGCGGTTCGATTTCCGGAATGGTGAAGCCGGAGACCGGGCAAGCGAACTTTTCCGAGAACAGGATGCGCTCATGCGTCTCGTTCTTCGACTTGTTGACCGAATCCTCGCCCGTCTGGCTGGAATCGAGCGGCTTGTCGGCGAATTCGGCGACCGCCAGCCCATCGGCCAGCTTCAGCGCCGTTTCTATGGAATCGGCAAGCCGCGTCGCGAGATCGCCGCGCACGACGATGCGGTCTACGACGACATCGAGGTCATGCTTGTACTTCTTGTCCAGCGCCGGCACGTCGGCGATCTCATAGAAGACGCCGTCGACCTTGACGCGCTGAAAGCCCTTCTTCTGCAGTTCCAGCAATTCCTTGCGGTATTCGCCTTTGCGGCCGCGCACCATCGGCGCCAGGATGAACAGGCGCGTGCCTTCCTCGACCGCCAGTACACGGTCGACCATCTGACTGACTGTCTGGCTCTCGATCGGCAGGCCGGTGGCCGGCGAATAGGGGATGCCGACGCGCGCGAACAGAAGCCGCATATAGTCGTAGATCTCGGTGACGGTGCCGACGGTCGAGCGCGGGTTCTTCGAGGTGGTCTTCTGCTCGATGGAGATGGCAGGCGACAGGCCGTCGATCTGGTCGACATCAGGCTTCTGCATCATCTCGAGGAATTGCCGCGCGTAGGCCGAAAGGCTTTCGACATAGCGGCGCTGGCCTTCGGCATAGATCGTGTCGAAGGCCAGCGATGACTTGCCGGACCCCGACAGGCCGGTCATGACGATCAGGCTGTCACGCGGCAGGTCGAGATCGACATTCTTCAGATTGTGTTCGCGCGCCCCGCGAATGGAAAGATATTTATGGTCGGCCATAGCCGGTCGCCGCCTCAGAATCTGGAATTTCCTGGAATGGCGGGTTTTCCCGGCCATCCCCTATGTAGGTAGTTTTGCCGCCACGTCGAGAGACGCCACAATTCCCGACAAAAGCGTTTAAGCGTCTTTCGCGTGAACGGGCAAGCGGAAAGAACAAAGGCCGAACACGCTCCTGACAAAGCTGTGCAAAAACTGACTTGTACGTAACCTCCCGGCGATCACGTTTTTCGGTAACCGGCTATTGATGGTTGACGCGGGCAACCCAGGAGCGCAGTCTCCGGAAGTCAACGAAGCCGGCCGTCTTTCGATGGCCTCGCCGCCCAAAGGCGGCCTGCGAGACGCCGCAGGCATTTGCGATTTGTGCTTCGAATTGACAACAATCGCAACGGACAGAGGAGCGGAGCTATGACGCCACCGGATCGTCCCCTAGGGTTCCAGTTGTCACTGGAGCCGCGGCAGGCATAAGTGCCAGGGTTTAGCGTCTGCGCCACCCGGCAAACCGTGACCTGCCATATCCCCTAAAAATCAGAGACTGCTAGTCGGATCGTCGGCCGAACGCCGCGGTGCATCCGAAATCAAACGCCGGCAGTACACTCCCGGCAAAGTTGGATTTGAGATCCAGAAGGCCCCGTCCGTTTGCCCAAGGCACGGCGGGGCCGTTTTATGTGGGGAACGCTCATTTCCGCGCGCACTCAGTGACGCGGCGGCCCGATCGAGCCGGCGCCGACATCGACGGTGATGCTGCCGGAAATCCTGACATCCGTATCGCCGATCTTGAATGTGCCGTTCTCGCCGGCCGGCAGCGCATCGTCCGGCTCGGGAGCCGGCTTGGCGATGCGGTAGTCGCCGGTCACGCCGGGCAGGGCGCTTTTTTGCGTCGACGGCGAACTGTCCTCTGCAAGAGCCGCGCCGCTCACGAGGCTGGCAACAGCGAGCACCATGACGGCGATGACGGGACGCAGTGGTCTGGAGGGATGAGTGTCGGTCATCCCAGGACTATAGTGGCGCGCCGCCGATGGAACCAGACCGGCATCGTCAAATCTTCGGCAGCCGGCCGGACTCCGCTCCGGCCCTGGCTTACGCCGCCTTTTTGCGCGTGTCGAAAACATGGTCGACGATGCCCCATGCCTGCGCCTCGCGGGCGGTCATGAAGTGGTCGCGGTCCAGCGTGCGCTCGACCTCTTCATAGGTACGGCCGCAATGCTGCGCGTAGAGCTCGGTCATGTGCCGTTTCGTCCTGCCGATGCGCTCGGCATGTCGCTGGATGTCGGAGGCCTGGCCCTGGAACCCGCCCAGCGGCTGATGCAGCAGGATGGTGGCGTTCGGCAGGGAAATCCGGCGCCCCGGTGTGCCTGCCATCAGCAGGAACGAGCCCATCGAAGCGGCAAAGCCCATGCATACGGTCGACACCGGGCAGCTGATATATTGCATCGTGTCGTAGATGGCGAAACCACTGGTCACCACGCCGCCCGGCGAGTTGATGTAGAGCGAGATCTCCTTGTCCGGATTGTCCGATTCCAGCGACAAAAGCTGCGCGCAGACCAGCGCCGAGATGTCGTCGTTGATCTCGCCGTTGATGAAGATGATGCGCTCGCGCAGCAGCCGCGAAAAGATGTCGAAGGCGCGTTCGCCGCGGCTCGATTGCTCGATGACCATCGGCACCAGACTGGCAACACCGCTCATTTTTCTTCTCCGATTTTCTATTATGCCGCGCGCAGAAGGCGCGGTGCGTTCGCGGCGATGGGCTTTCCAATTGCGCGCAAACCGAGCGAAAGACGGCAGCCGGCGCCTGCCATGGCGATGGCAGGCATGGCCTTGCGGGCAAAGCCGTCATGGACGACACGCAGATGCGTGCCGCCGGAAACGGTCCGGGCAAGTGTGAAGGTGACGGTACTGTCGAGCGGATCCTGCCTGGCTGCGTCGCCCGGCTGCTCCCGCCAGGAATAGCGCAGCAGCTTCTCGGGTTCGGCGTCGAGGATTTCGCATTCGATCGGCGTGTCCGGCCCGGCGAAGGCGAAACGGTTGCCGATCTCGAGGCTGATGTCGTTCGGCATCATCCAGGCGGCCAGCAATTCCGGTACGGTCAGGGCCCGCCAGACCTTTTCCGGCGGCTCGGCAAGGTCGTACTCGAACTCGAGCGCATCCGCGGCGTCGATTTGGCCCTCGTTGGTCGTTGATCCCGCCTTCTTCATTGATCCATGTCCTTCAAAACCGCCTTCAGCCTTTCGATGCGTTCCGGCCAGAAAGTCCGGTAGCGTTCGATCCAGGAGAGCAAGGGAGCGAGCCCCTGCGGATCGGCGCGGTAATAGGCGTTGCGGCCGGCTCGCCGCTCGACCACCAGGCCTGCGCCACGCAGCACCGCCAGATGCTGCGATACCGCGGGCTGCGACACCGTCATACCGGTGCGCAATTCCGACACGCTCATCTCGCCTGCGGCCAGCCGCTCAAAGACGGCGCGGCGCGTCGGGTCGGCCAGTGCACGAAAAATCTCTGCTTCGATCATGTCAAAAGCATAAGTGAATACTTATTGATTTGGCAAGCACTGTTTTACGAGATTGTCGGAAGCCAGCGTCTCACCATTCCGGCAGGCCCATCGAACGTCGCCTCGAAAATCGGCGACGCAAGGACGGCGTGGATGTGAAGCGTTCCAGTGCCGGCGTTCTTGAACCCGTGTTACCTGTTCGCTGGGACAACGAGAGACTGGCCCGATGTCACGACTGTATGCTCATCGTCGATCCACATCTCAGCCCTACCGGCGATAACGGTCAGCACTTCCTCCACGGGATGCCAATGCGTTGGGGCGCCGACCGTGGGCTCGACCCATTGCTCGAATATGCAAAGTTGCGATGCACCATTGCTGGCCGACACATGCATGCGTGTTTCCACACCTGCTCGCCATTGCTCGCGCTGCTGGTCCTCATGTGCGACAGACTTCATTTGATCGCCCCCGGTCAGATCCGATTTCATGGAAATTTCCGGCCGGGACACTACATCTTGCTGACAAACATTGACAGAACGTCATCTGCACCATAGAACGAAAAGGGAACAAAAACCTTGTGGGTAAAGGCAGCCACGGCAAGCGGCTGACGCCTGCAGCCTGTAAGGTGCTGCGACAAAAAAATTTGTTTCGGATGAGCGCGGAGAAATATCATGGCGGGTAGCGTCAACAAGGTCATTTTGGTCGGCAACCTCGGCGCGGATCCCGAAATCCGTCGCCTCAACT
>NZ_RZQT01000181.1:0-9722 GCF_003998485.1 Mesorhizobium sp. M7A.F.Ca.CA.001.04.2.1 | reverse complement strand
GCTTCGACGGTGACGGCGACCGCTGCGGCGTCGTCGACAATGAGGGCAATGAGATTTTTGCCGACAAGGTCGGTGTGATGCTGGCGCGCGATATCTCCAGCCAGCATCCGGGCTCGACCTTCGTCGTCGACGTCAAGTCGACCGGCCTGTTCAACACAGACAGCGTGCTGCGCGCCAACAGCGCCATCACCGACTACTGGAAGACCGGCCACTCCTACATCAAGCGCCGCGTCGCCGAGCTTGGCGCCGTCGCCGGTTTCGAAAAGTCGGGCCATTTCTTCTTCAATCCGCCGATCGGGCGCGGATATGACGATGGGCTGGTCACCGCCATCGCCATCTGCCAGATGCTGGATCGCAGCTCCGGCAGCTCGATGGCCGATCTCTACCGCGCGCTGCCGCTGACCTTTGGCACGCCGACCATGTCGCCGCACTGCGCGGACGATGTGAAGTATGGCGTCGTCGCGCGGGTGGTTGCCGACTTTCAGTCCATGAAGCGGGATGGAACGGTTTTTGCGGGCCAGAAGATCGCCGACCTCATCACCGTCAACGGCGTGCGCGTTGTCGCCGAAGACGGCACCTGGGGACTGGTGCGCGCCTCTTCGAACAAGCCGGAACTGGTCGTGGTCGTCGAAAGCCCGGTGTCGTCGCAGCGTCGACGGGAGATGTTCGAGGCTGTCGACACCGTGCTGCGCCGCAGCCCCGAGGTGGGCGCCTACAACCAGACATTCTGAGTATCCTTAGGCCGCCGGCTGACAGCCGCACGTCTGCCTGATCGATCACACCCCAACGCGCGCGCTGTTGGAGCTCGCGGCGTCAAAAGTACCGTTGTGGGTCACCTGCGCTTCGCCCAGTAATTGCAGGACCCATCCCGGCGTCCGAGTGAACCTTGGTGGCCGCTGGGATACGCATCATGATCGGAGACGCGCCGCTCGGCTGCAACAGGTGCAAACTTCCCCTGTCGGTGATGAGACCCAAGGATCAGTCGCTTGACCTGTCCTGGTTGTGGCGCGCTCTTCTCGTCAACAGGCGGATGCCATCTTCATCCATGATGAGCTGAGTGCGATACCCGTCGAATTTGATCTCGTGAATCCAGTCGCCCCGCTCGGGCGGGTGTCGACAAGCTCCGGCTCAATAGGTGGGATGAACTTCAAACGCATGAACTGCCTCGCAAGACTGCGATTCAATATAGCGTGCGCTAAAAAATGGTTCCGGACCATTTTAGACGAATTGAATGTTTGATAGCCATGGCGAATCCGACCTTGGACCACCAATCCCCGGCAAGCTGCACGGTGGCCAGCCAGCCCACGAGACGACAATTTCCATACCTGCCCGATTTGCGGTCAGCAGGTCGACATGCGCGACCTGCGCCGTCATTTGGCACGAACGGCCGAGGCACAGACCGCTGCTGCTGTTGGTTGATCAGGCGAGAATGCCGCTCGAACGGGGCGGCGTTTCGTTGCCCCGGACCCCTCCGACTGCCTCTTCTCAAAAGCTGTTCCATTGCGCGGAGCAAAGTCACGATTCAGAAGGGAGTCTCGCGTGGCATCGGTCGTGCGGCAACGCGAAATCCATCGACCTTCATTCAAATGTTCTGTTGACAAAAAACACGACCCGCCAGCACTAAACCAGGACGGGCCGTCTTGTTGATGCGATCACTCTTGGCCCAGAGGTCCTTCCGCGAAGAGATCGTTCACCTTGTAGGCGACCTCCGTGCGGTTGGTCGCCTTCAATTTCTTCATGATGTTTCGGATGTGAACCTTCACAGTGCTTTCGCGAAGGTTCAGTTCGTGGGCGATGATCTTGTTCGCCTTGCCGCGTCGCAGTGCCTGGGCGACCTCTGCCTGCCTGAGCGTGAACATGCCCGTCAAGGGCCGGGCGTCGCAGTTGCCTGATTTTATCAGGTGCCGCATGGAAAGGACACTACTGGCCGGAACGAAGATGCCTCCGGCTGCAGCCAAGTTGATCGCCTCGACACACACATCGATCCCGACCGAAGTCGGAATGTAGCCGCGTGCGCCGCATTCGAGAGCCGTCAGCACCTGTGCAAGATCTTCGGTGTCGGCCAGGATGACCACCGGAACGGTCTTGAACTCGGACGAAATATGCCTGATTTCTTCTGCAATGCCGTGATCGGTGACCTTCCGGCCCCCGAGGTTGAAGAGTATGGTTGAAAGGGGAGAAGCCGAACCCTTCCTTATGCGCCACTCCTCGATCGAACCCATGGCGACGACCACCATGCCCAATTCATGATCCTCAAGCGCCGAAGCGAGACACTCGCGGTCCAAGGCCCTCCCGTCCAGCATGAGAAGGTATTGCTTACCTGCTTCTTGGTGGAGATTTTCTGTGCCGCTGGACGGAACTCTTGATCGATTTGACGAACCGTAACTGTGCAGTCCTGCTGTAGAAACCATACCGATACTCACCCTTCCCCAACGAAGGTACCTGTGGCGCCCGATAAGTGCCCTTTCTTAGAATTGGAAGTTTTGGTACCCGACCCCTTTTCCACGCTCAAGGCTGATTGCGAACCTCAAGCAACGTGGCTGCTGACATCTAAAGCAGCCTCGGGAGTGTAGGAGCTATTTATTAGCATTCTCTAACATAAGTTAATTTTTTCGGTAAATTTTTACGTTGAGAAGACGGGACTCCAAACCGGTTTGACCCGCGCGAGCGGCCCGAACTAAGGCGCATGCCCGTGCCGCACCAGGCTATAGATATCCTCGGTTACCGCGCACTGTGTTGGTTGCACGCGCTCTTGCGATTAATTCGGCGGGTCTCATACGATAGGCGGTGGTTGGGTTTGCTCGCACCTCCTGACAACGCTGCATCATACCTCCAAAAGCTTCGTTGACGATGTATACACCACGCTGAACACTGGATTGCCGGCGTCTGCTCGAGCTTACGCTGCCTGTCTGCGAACAAATGCGGAGACAGGATAGGGGAGCCACCGCCGCCCAACACCCCATGGCTCCCCTATCGCTCCGCATGGCGACCCACTTCCGAAATTTGATTTTGAACGGCAAGCACGATCCGCCTGCAGGGCATGGCTGACGTCGGCAGATGAAGCGGTTCATCGTGAGCCTTCGCCAGACAACGTCCGGGTCTCAGGCGGTCCCCAGGGGGTTTGCTTCGCATAGCTGCTGAAAATCGAGAACCGTCCCGTCAGTCTGGATCTCGGCTTCGAATGCCTCGATCAGCCGTTTGGCGGCTTTGCTGGCAATGTGCGAATCGGGGTAAGTTGCCTCCACAACGCGCGCGCGCTCGTAGACTTCCCTGAATTGCCTGACCTGCTTGGGACCGAATACGCGATGTACAACCTGAGTGGTCATACCGCTTCTCCTCCTGGTGGCGGAACTTGAATTAACCTGCCCGTTGTCAAGCGCGCGCATGATTTCATCATCGGCACAGGATTACAACTGAAAGCCCAACAAGCCTGCGCCGGTATTGTAAGATACCAATTTCCTTGGTCGAGGCGTTCTTTAGTAGCGTTCGCTCGATTGCGAGTTAGCCGTTTGCAGGAGGCAAGGTCGCATGGTGAAGATTGCCAGAACCGCTGACCAGCCTTCGTGACGCCTTGCTCGAAACAAAAAAGCCAGGAGGCTTTTGCCTACTCATCCCGATGCCGCCCAGGGACTACGCGAAGCTGGCGTCGTCATTGGCCATTCGGTGCTGATCGTGGTTGACATCGACCGGGAAGGAGATCTCAGCGGTTACGGCATCGCTCGCCCCCCTGTCGCAAGCAATCCTCATAATGATGGTGGTTGCTGGGCTACAGAGGGGGCCCGTATCCTTCAGAAAAGAGGGGCGAGCAACGATTTCGGGTCGGGGGCGCCGGTCACCCGTAGCACGAGGCCCATGGTTGCTACTCGATGCTCAGGCCTGCCACACGATTCATTTATGATCTTTCAAGGGGAACCAAGAGTGCTTGGGCAGAGCGATATCCAATCGGCTGGGGGCTCAACGAAGACCGGACGAAGCGACTGGCACTGTAGGTCGCGGATTTACGATTTTGGTAATCAATGGAGGCCATCAGAGGGAAGGGGAGGCGGTGTTGGTCATCGAACGACACTACATCGCACCGGGCAAGTCGATGTGTTGAAAGCTTCGGCCCGCCTGCGTCGGCGCCGAACAACGGAGGCTCGGTCGAAATGGGAAATAACCCATCCGCGCATCCCGTTGATACGCAATGCAATCATACCGTCAAAAGGGCTAACTCCGAAATGCGGTGGGGAGAACCCGCCACCTTAATCATAATGGAGGAGCCGACACTATCGACATGGCTGTGGTATTTTGTCTGCCGGGTCACGTAAAGGAGCGGTGAGTGGAACAGGTCACGACTTGCTGGGCCAGTCAGCTGGCGGAAGGACGCCTCAATGGTTTCGTGCCAATCCAACAACAGCGCTCAACGATGGCTGGACTTGAATCCGAGCGCGCCGAGAGGCATGCCAAGGCTTGTGGGTTGAGACGGCTTCGGTCCTACGCCCAGTGGCTCGTGCCAGATGATCTGGCCGTGTTCATTGAAGAGATCGATTGTTCCGCAGTCTTCGGGCGTGACGGCAAGTTGCTGGGGAAGAGGCATCTATGGTCTCGGACGGACTAAGGGCTAACGCCGCACGAGCGGCCGAATTTCTGGAGGTGCTGGGCAATGCGCGGCGGCTGCACATTTTGAGCTTGCTGCTCGACTATGAATTGCCGGATCGCAAAATTCGCGAACGGCTTAATATTAGCCGGACAGCCTCGTGGCACCACATAGCCAAGCTCCGGGAAGTTGGGCTCGTAAAAATCCGCCGGGACGGCCGGAATGTATATTTTTCCTCTGAAAATCGAGCGGTACGCGATCTGCTTTGCAAATGGAATGTTATGGTTGCTGTCCAGCAGTCTGGGCAAGCGGTTCCGCTCGGTGGCGGTGCCTTGGCGGTGACATGCCAGGATCTTGTGCACTCGGCCCCCGGTCTGGAAAACCGAGTTTGTCAAAGCGTCAGCGATTCCCGGAGGGACGAGTGATCATCCCCAGGAATCTCGATTAGACACCGTTGGATCGAGAAGATCACCCGCGCGATTGTTGCCACCCGCCGGTTTTCTCTGCGGCGTCAGCCCCCGGATCGCGAAACGGCTGACGCAACCCTGTGGATCGGCGAATGCCGCCGACTATGGTCGCGCTGACGACGCGCCCGATTGGACGTACTCCGACTTGCGCTATAAACACTCGGTATCCTGCTACTGCCTCAAGGCCGGCATAGAAATAAATCCTGCGGTCAGTCAGTTGCCAGCGGGTAGGTCAGGTGCGGTGCCACCCCTTAAAATATAGACAGGTTTCTTCGCGTGGAGCCCCATCCATGATCTTTGGGCCGTTGCACGTTGTAAAGTTCCTCAATAGAGACAAAGCCGATCAAATGGGAAACTCGAAATATGCAGAATGACGCTGAAGCACCGCAGGTCCAGTTGTTGCAGCTCACCGCCGACATAGTGGCGGCATATGTCCAGAAGAACGCCATTCCGGCGGCCGGTCTTCCCGAATTGATCGCCAGCGTCAATTCTGCCTTGTCGGGATTGGGTCGGCCGGTGGAAGCGACGCCGCCCGCGTTTGTTCCGGCAGTCAATCCAAAAAAGTCCGTGTTTCCCGATTACATCATCAGCCTGGAGGACGGACGCAAGTTCAAGTCTATGAAGCGCCACCTTGGGTTGCTGGGAATTACACCCGACGAGTACAGAGCCAGGTGGGGGCTCGCCAAGGACTATCCCATGGTTGCACCGAGCTACGCGGCCCAGCGGTCAGCCCTCGCGAAATCCAGCGGACTCGGCCGCAAGCCAACTGCAAAAACGCCGTTGAGGAAAACACCAGCGAATCGGAAAGCTAAGGCCTAACAACAAGTGGCTATCAAAGGCGGCGGGGCAAACTGGATCACTAGGCAAGCATCACAATATCGCTCGGCTCTAAAAATCGGCTGGATAACAACATACCGTCCTCTGTTGAAAGTGACCGTGAGCCATCAGCAGCTCTGACGAATGCCTGGCAACCGATGGATGGTGAGACCACCGGACACTCATTGGGAGACCCCAGGGCGCAGCGTCCAATCTCATATGGTGCGGGGATGGCGGTAGGCTGCGGCGGCTGATCGGCCTCGCACCTGTTCAGAGACAGGAAACTGCTCCATCCTTTTACCAGTTGCTCCGTTACGGCCGCAGCAATCTAGTGCGTGGTGCCTCCGCGCTCGGCATGTAGACAAGTTCTTCACCTGGAGACGCATTCATGATCGGCGGGCGTGTTGCCGTCTCTCTTGGTACTTTCGATTTGTGCAAACAATCCATAATTACGATAAGACGTTTCACTATCTCCGTTTCGAGGTCCAATGTCTGAAGTGGACTGGCTGAGCCATCTCCTGCAAATCATCACCGTGACCGGCCAGCTCGAGGTCCGCTGCGCCTATGGTGCACCGTGGCGCGTTGCCTGGAACAAGGCTGCCGCGAACGAAATTCCCTACCACGTCATAGTCAAGGGCCGGGCCATTCTCGAGGATCCGAAGACGAGAGCGGCGCGGGAGCTGCTGAGCGGAGATATTGTGCTGCTGCCTCACGGCGCGGCGCATGTACTGCACGACGGTAGCGGGCAAACACCAATCCCTACCCAGCAACGCTGGGGGGCAGCCGGATGGATGCTGAGCGAGAATGATGGCCAGGGCGAGCAACTGGATCTGCTGTGTGGGCGATTTTTTATCGCGCCGCCCCATGATCGACTGATCCGCAACTACCTGCCCGCTAATCTGGTGACACGCGCTGTGGACAGCCATGGAGAAGAGGGCATGGGGTCCGCATCCAACCAACTTGCCGGTCTTGTCGGGCTGATGCGGATGGAGTCCGCCGGTGACAGGGCGGGAGGGCGCGCCATTCTCAACGCGCTTTCTTCGGCCCTGTTCACACTGGTACTGCGCGCGGCGAGCCAATCCGGGAAAGCCCCCGAAGGCTTGTTGGCCCTGGCTGGCCATCCGCGGCTGGCACCAGCCATTTCTGCGATGTTCGCCGATGCGGCACGGCCTTGGAAACTGCCTGATCTGGCCGATCTGTGCGGCATGTCGCGCGCTACGTTCATGCGCCAGTTTCAGGACAAGCTGGGTCGCTCCGCCCTCGATTTTTTGACTGATCTGCGCATGAGCCTGGCCGCCAACGAGTTGAAGAAGCCAGCGATCAGCACCGAGGCCGTGGCCGAGACGGTCGGGTATCAATCCGTTTCGGCATTCCGGCATGTCTTCGCTGAAAGGATGGGGATGACGCCGGGGGAGTGGCGGCGACTGGCGCACAAGGGCGAGTAAAACGCGCGGATCCGGAATGCGTAGTTTGATCCTTTGGCGCATCATACTGCGCCAATTCAGTCTCGAAATTGTCACTCGTCCTCGTAAATTGGGCTCCGTAATCACTTGATAAGGGAGCCATCCAATGAACTGCATCAGCCTCGCCACCACCGGACCAGCAACCCGCGTAACCGCCGAAATCTTCGGGGAGTCCGGGAAGAGCGAAAACGCTTTCGCGACGAACGCCGTCATCGAAACGATCCTGAGCCGCAGTGCGGCCAAGTACTACGACCCTGCTGCCACCCTGAGCGACGACCAGATCCGCGACCTGGTGCGTATCGGCACGTCCGCGCCAACCTCCTTCCACCTGCAGAACTGGCGTTTCATCGCCGTACGCTCGCCGGAAGCCAAGGCACGGCTGCGTCCGATCGCCTGGAATCAGCCCGCGATCACCGACGCGGCCGTGACCTTCATCATCATCGGCAGGCTGGCCGATGCCAGCACCGTCCCCGACCGCCTGGCGCCCGTGGTGGAAGCCGGCATCATGCCGGTGCATCTGGTGCCGGAATGGGAAATCCCCGCTCGCGGTCTCTATGACGATCAGCCGCAGCGCCAGCGCGACGAAGCAGTGCGCTCCGCGACCTTTGGCGCCGCGGCGATCATCTACGCGGCCCGGTCGCTGGGCCTGGGTTCGACACCGATGATCGGTTTCGGCTCCGAGGCGGTGCACCGCGAGTTCAGCCTGGCCGAAGACGAAGTGCCGGTCATGTTGCTCACCGTCGGGCCGGAGCGAGCTGGCAACTGGCCGCAGAAGCCCCGCATGCCGGTGGCTGATGTCCTGGACTTCGCATAACGAAAATCCTGGAATCGCGGGCGCGCGAGAGCTCCGAGGAACCCAGGCAGGGACCTCAAGGTCGTCGTGGAGGACGCGAAGCCGACGCGTGAAAGCTCGAAAGAGCTGCCACGCCCGCTAATTACCCCAACACAAATGTCTGAGGAGACAATTCCCATGAAAGCGATCGTAGTGACGGACCAGGCTGCAGGAGAGGCCGGGATGAAGCTGGTACAGCGGCCCGAGCCGCGGGCGGCAATAAACGATGTTGTTGTGGAGGTTCATGCGGCGGGATTCGTCAACACCGAACTGGAGTGGCCTTCGACCTGGGCCGATCGAGCCTTCCGTGACCGGACGCCATCGATCCTCGGCCATGAGCTCGCAGGTGTGGTCACTGCGCTCGGCTACGGCACCACGGGACTGTCAATCGGTCAGCGCGTATTCGGCCTCGCCGACTGGCATCGCGACGGGACCCTCGCTGAGTATGTCGCCATGGAGGCACGCAATCTCGCGCCGCTGCCCGGCGACGTTGACTTCACGGTGGGTGCGAGCCTGCCGATCTCCGGCCTGACCGCGTGGCAGGGGCTGTTCCAGCATGGCCGCCTTCAGGCGGGGCAAAGCGTGCTCGCGCACGGCGCGGCCGGTGCCGTCGGTTCGATGGTGACGCAGCTTGCAAGGGAGGCCGGGGCCTATGTCATCGGCAGCGGACGCGCCGCCGACCGCCAGAAGGCGCTCGACTTCGGCGCGAATGAGTTCGTCGATCTCGACAACGACAAACTGGAGGAGGTTGGCGGCGTCGACCTGGTGTTCGACGTCATCGGCGGCGATATCCAGAAGCGGTCCGCGGCCCTGATCCGGGCCGGAGGAACGCTTGTGACAGTCGTTGGACCGACGGATATTCGACCTGCAGATGGCCTGGCGATTGACTTCGTCGTCGAGGCTGATCGCGGCCAGCTTTGGGAGATCGTTCAGCGGATCCGGGACGGACGACTGCGGACGAATATCGGCAAGGTCTCCAGCCTTGAAGATGCCGTCGCCACCTTCAATTCGACCGAGCGGCGTGCGGGAAAGACGGTCATCCGCGTTCGGCCGTGAGGACTCGGGGGAGAGAGGGCAGTTCCTCTCCTTGAAAGCCTAAGGTCCGCGGCAAATGCCGCAGCGTCAGATGTGATTGCATCTTGGGAGTTCGAGTTCGCTAGCCTCTGCCTGCAGCAATCCCGGTAGCTGGCGAGATTTTGATCCAATACTGCGTTGTTTGTTGAATCTGAAGCCTGGAGGCAAAGACCCAGGCTTGGCGGCGAGAGACGATTAAACATTGATCGATAGCTTTAGACCTTGCTTTGCCGTCGCGTGGTATATGCGCGTAGGCTAATGTCCGTCGGGAGTAGAAACATGCTGAGAATTGTTGGGCGGTTCGCGCGTTCCCATGACGGTTCGATGGCCCCGTTGTTTGTTTTCATGCTGGCGCCCATCATCACCGCCATCGGGTTCTCGGTCGACTATACCAGGGCGGTCCAGACCCGGTCCAACGAGCAGCAGGCGCTGGATGCCGCGGTCCTATCGATCACCGGTATGGACACAACCTCAACGTTGGCGCAGCGCCAGAC
>NZ_RZQT01000180.1:0-9748 GCF_003998485.1 Mesorhizobium sp. M7A.F.Ca.CA.001.04.2.1 | reverse complement strand
GCCCCTTTTGTGAGCATAGCCATATCATCGGCTCGCGCAGCACGCCGACTTCGTCCGGCGCTGCCGTCTGGCGCATCACGATCGCCAGATCAAGGCCGCCAGACTGCAGCGCCTGCGCCAGCTCGGCGGAACGGCCGACCCGCAGTTCGATCCTGACGCGCGGATGGCTGCCGGCGAAGGCACGCAGCAGATCCGGCAGGCCGCTGTCGGCGAAATCCTGTGTCGTGCCGATGGCAACGCGCCCGGCAGCGCGGGCGCCCTTCAGCGCCAGCCAAGCCTCGCGATGGGCGGCAAGAATGCGCTTGGCGTGGCCGACGAGATCCTCACCCGCCGGCGTCAGACCACGTCCCCGCCCTTGCGGCGCCAGCAGCGGCTCACCGACGATTTCCTCCAGCCGCTGCATCTGGGCGGTCACCGCCGAGGGCGAACGGCCGATGCTTGCAGCCGCCTGGGCCAGCGAGCCGCTGTCGACGAAAGCAAGGAAGGTTCGGAGCAGATCTGGATCCAGTGTTTCCATACTTCGATATTATCGAAGCTTCAGTTAAAAACAATTCGATTTTTTTGATCGAAAGATGATGGCATGGTTGTTCAACGGGCGATCGGACGCCCCGCAAGCCAAGGAGAAGAAAAATGCCCATCATCAACATCAGCGTCGCCGGCAAGCCTGACGCGGCGCTTTCCGCTCGCATCGCGAAGGAGGCCACAGAAATCACCGCGACGCAGCTGCGCAAGGACCCGACGATCACGGCAGTTGCCGTGTCCTACGTCGATCCGCAGCACTGGTTCGCCGGCGGCAAATCGCTGGCCGAGCACGGCACCAACACGTTCTGGCTTGATATCAAGGTGGTCGACGGCACCAACACCAAACTTGAACTGGAGGCCTATCTGAAGGCGATCTTCGCTGCCTTCGGCCGTCTGCTGGGCGGCGTGCACGAGGAGAGCTACGCCTTCGTGCATGAAGTGCCGGCAGCCGCTTACGGCTATGGCGGCAAGACCCAGGAATTTCGTTTCATCAGTGGACGGCTGCAGGCGGCATGAGAAGCAGCTTCCCGCACCGGGGAAGCAAAAGCTGCGCATTGACCTTGTTCCCACATCGTCTAGGTTCTGGCCGACACGGCCGCAAAGAGCCGAGATGCTAAAAACGTTGGGAGAGACGCGGCATGATCCTGACACTGGCGCTGCTTGCGGGTCTTGTTCTGGCTTGGCTGCTGATCGGCGTGGCGGAAAAATTCCGCCTCGGCCTGCGCTTCACCCAGGCGCTGCTCTATGTTCCGTTCAAGCTTGCCTACCGGATCGAAGACAGCCGCATCAGGATCGCCCGCAAGGCGCAGGCTCCAGTCATCTACGTCATCTCGCATCAATCGCGCTTCGAGCCGGCGCTGATGCTGTCGCTGCTGCCGGAAGACACGCTGCATATTCTCGATGAGGTCTCGGCGCGCTCGCCCTGGCTCGAACCCTGGCGCGAGCTTGGCCGCACCATCGCCTTCAACGCCGAACATGTCTTCGTCAGCCGCCGGTTGGTGCGGGTGCTGAAGGGCAAGGGCCGGCTCGCCGTCTATCTGCCGGATGCGGTCGAGCCTGACGTCAAGACGTTTCGGTTGTTTCGTGCCGTCACCCGCATCGCCATGCAGGCCGATGCCAAAATCGTGCCGATCTTCGTCGGCGGCGCACGCAGCCTGCCGGTGTCGCTGACGCCCGCGGACAAGGCGCCACGACACTGGTTGCCGCAGCTGTCGATCAGCGTGCTGGAGCGGATGACCATCGCCGAACTGGTGGCGCGCAACCCCGAGCAGGCCTCGAACACCAACGCGCTGTTCGACCGTGTCGCCGAGGCGCGGCTCTTCGGCACCGACCTCGATCGCGGCCTGTTCCTGGCCATGCGCGATGCCGCAGACCGCGTAGGTGCCTCGCACCCGATCATCGAGGATGTCATCTCCGGCGCGCTGAGCTACCGCAAGATGTTCATCGGCGCCCGCGTCCTGGGCAGGCGCTTCGAGGCGGTGACGGCTCCGGGCGAGGCGGTCGGCGTGATGCTGCCCAATGCCAACGGCGTCGTGCTGTCGCTCACCGGCCTTCTGTCGGCCGGCCGGGTGGCGGCGATGATCAACTATACGGCCGGGCCGGCGAGCGTCACCGCGGCCGTACGCACGGCGGTGATAAGGACCGTGATTTCGTCCCGCGCGTTCGTCGAGAAGGCCGACCTTGCCGATATCGTCGCGGCGGTCGAAAAGGGCGGCGCCAGGCTTCTCTGGCTCGAGGATGTGCGGGAGAGCGTCACCGCGCTGGACAAGCTTGCCGCCGCCTTGCTGTGGCGCTGGCCGCTGCAGCGACAGGACGCGGCCAAGCCGGCGGTGATCCTGTTCACCTCGGGCTCGGA
This sequence comes from Mesorhizobium sp. M7A.F.Ca.CA.001.04.2.1, assembly GCF_003998485.1. Lineage (NCBI taxonomy): Bacteria > Pseudomonadati > Pseudomonadota > Alphaproteobacteria > Hyphomicrobiales > Phyllobacteriaceae > Mesorhizobium > Mesorhizobium sp. M7A.F.Ca.CA.001.04.2.1. The sequence continues at coordinate 7,371 of NZ_RZQT01000180.1, read as the reverse complement.
AGGCACGCCGAAGGCAGTCGTGCTGTCGCACAAGAACCTTTACGCCAACGCCATGCAGGCTGAGGCGCGCATCACCATCTCGCCCGCCGACATCCTGCTCAACGTGCTGCCGGTGTTCCATTCGTTCGGCCTGACGGGCGGCACCATCCTGCCGCTGGTCACCGGGGTAAAACTGTTCCTCTACCCCTCGCCGCTGCACTACAAGATCATCCCCGAGGTTGCGCGCAAGGTGAAACCGACCATTATGTTCGGCACCGACACTTTCCTCGCCAACTATGCGCGCACCGCCAAGGACGGCGATTTTTCCAGCCTGCGCTTCGTCGTTGCCGGCGCCGAGGCGGTGAAGCCGGAAACCCGCCGCGTCTATCGCGAACGCTTCCAGGCCGAGATCATCGAAGGGTTCGGACTGACAGAGGCGGCACCGGTGGTTGCCGTCAACACGGCAATCCATGGCCGCGACGGCACGGTCGGCCGGCTGCTGCCGGCCATGCGCATGAAGCTTGAGCCGATCGAAGGCATCAGCGATGCCGGCCAATTGTGGCTCGACGGACCGAACCTGATGATGGGCTACATGACCGCGGACCGCCCCGGTGAATTGCAGCCGCTGACGGGCTGGCACGACACCGGCGACATCGTCGCTGTCGACCGCGAAGGCTTCATCACCATTCGCGGCCGCGCCAAGCGCTTCGCCAAGATCGCCGGCGAGATGGTGTCGCTGGGTGCTGTCGAGATGCTGGTGCAGTCGCTGTGGCCGGAAGAACGCCATGCGGCGGTAGCGGTGCCGGACAAGAGGCGCGGCGAGCGCATCGTGCTGGTCACCACCGCCGACGACGCCAATCCCGACGAGTTGCGCAGATTCGGCAAACAAGCCGGCGCCGCCGAACTGATGGTGCCCAACGACATCGTCAAGGTCGAGGAAATCCCGGTGCTGGGTTCGGGCAAGACCGACTATGTCTCGACCCGAAAGCTGGCGATCGACAGGCTGGGGCTCGGCGTCGCGGCCTGAGTCGGATCAAGCACTTCCGCCGACCTTCTAACCTATATCCGAAGGCGGTACCTTCTCGCCCTCCAGCTTGGCGCGTTTCGAATAGGCGCGCACACTGAACGGCAGGAAGATCAGGTAGCCGGCAACCGAAGCGGTCAGCGTGTACCAGGGGTAGGTCATCAGCAGCAGTACGTAGAGCACGACACCCAGGATGATCGGCAACACCCTGTCGCCCGGGATTTTCAGACTCTTGCCGGAATAGACCGGCAGCCGGCTGACCAGCAGGAAGGCGACCAGTATGGTAAAGCCGGTGGCGACGAAGGCCGCTGGACGACTGGGCTCCAGCCCTGTGCGCAGGAAATAGAGATAGAGCGGCAGCATCACCAGCACCGCGCCCGCCGGCGCCGGCACGCCGACGAAATATTCGGACTGCCATATCGGGCGATCGGCCTTCTCGTCATCGAGCACGTTGAAACGGGCGAGGCGCAGCCCGCAGGCGATGGCGAACAGCAGTGCCGCGATCCAGCCCGGCGAGCCGGCGCGGTCGAGCAGGAAGGCATAGAGCACCAGAGCCGGCGCCACGCCGAAATTGACGATGTCGGCCAGCGAATCCATCTGCGCGCCGAATTTCGAGGTCGCCTTCAGCATCCGCGCCAAGCGGCCGTCGATGCCGTCGAGGAAGGCGGCAAGCAGCACCATCACCACCGCCGGCTCGAAGCGACCTTCGAAGCCGAAGCGGATGCCGGACAGGCCGGCGCAGATGGCGAGCACGGTGACCAGATTGGGCAGCACCATGCGCATCGGGATTTCGCGGATGCGCGGACCGCCGCTGGCATGGGCCTCGAACTTCTTATACTGCGTGCCCACGGCTCAGGAAATCCGCACGAGGGGTGTGCCGGCGACACCGCCGAATTCGGCCAGCACGGTTTCACCGCCGACCGCTGTCTGGCCGACGGCAACGCGCGGCGTGGCGGTCAAGGGCAGGAAGACATCGACGCGCGAGCCGAAGCGGATCAGGCCGAAACGCTCGCCGGTGCCGATCGAGCCGCCCGCCTCGGCCCAACAGACGATCCGCCGCGCCACCAGGCCGGCGATCTGGACGGCAGCGACCGTGCCATTGGGGCTCTCGATGACCAGGCCGTTGCGCTCGTTCTCGGTGCTGGCCTTATCCAGTTCCGCATTGAGGAATTTGCCCGGCCGATGTTCGATTTTCGCAATACGGCCGCGCACCGGGGCGCGGTTCACGTGACAGGAAAAGACATTCATGAACACCGAGATGCGGGTCATCTCGACATTGCCGAGGCCGAGTTCGCGCGGCGGCACGGCGGGTCCGACCGCCGAGATGATGCCGTCGGCGGGGCTGACCACCAGGCGGTCGTCAATCGGGGTGACGCGCTCGGGGTCGCGGAAGAAATAGACGCACCAGGCGGTCAGGATCAGGCCGATCCAGAACAGGATCGAGGAGAAATAGCCAAGGAAAAGCGTTGCCGCGCCAAAGGCCGCGATAAAGGGATAGCCTTCGCGATGGATCGGTACGAACGCGTTCTTGACCGTATCGACAAGGCTCATCGGGTGTAAACGGGCTCCGTTTCAGGTGGGGCCTCAATAGCCGAAAGCCCCCCTCGCCGCAACGCAACAATCGGCGGCGCGGGCGAACGGGCAAGGGCCTGTCGCCTCAGGATAGCCGAACGCTCCGCGTTCGTGAGGTCGCGACCGGCTCGCATGCCTGTGCCACTGGCGTCAGAATTTCGAGACAATCAGCCCAGATCAGTTGGCACCATCGGCTTCGGCGCGCACAAAATGTTCTTCGATCTCAAGCCTATGGGCATCCGCCAGCGGATCTTCGGCGCCCGACCTCAAGAGCGCGCTCCCGTTGGGAGAGGACACCAAAAACAGCAGTCTACCGTCAGCAGCAACTGTCCAACTGACGACCGATCCTCCCTCGCTCGGAATCAGCATCGATGGCAAAGCAACTGCTCCTGCCGTATCAATTCCAGCCCTGCGCAAAAGAAGGTCGAGGGCTGCTGGTGCCCCGTATTCATCAGCCAGTTCGATGACTGTCGCTATTGAATCAGCGCCGACATGCGACAGCTTCAGACCGACACGTGGAGCACCTTCGCCAAGTAACTCATCAACGCTATCGACCGGTCCGAGGTCGAGTTGCAGTTCTGTACCATCAGCAGCCAGGTACTGGTATGCAGCCGCATGCGTTGGCGTGACTACGCACAAACGCACCCTGCCGGCGTTGGTTACGACCGGAAATGTCATCTGCTTCTCGCCATCTATGCCCAACCTCCGTCCTTTGCCGAGCCCGAGCTTAACCTCGGGCTGCGGCAAAGCTGCACAGGCGAGCCCGATGCCCACTTCAAGTCGGCTCGTCATCACTGCTTTCAGATGGAACACCGAACGATGGCGCAATCGAGGTTCGCGCCTGGGGTTGGCCATCACAATGTCAAGAGTGGCCTCCTGGCATTCGGCATCGTCGACAATCTCCAGTTCAGGCCAGGAGGCTATCCAACCCACTGCGCGGGCAAGCATCGGGACGCTGTCTTCCTCCTTGTAAAAAAGATCGTCGAGTCCATCAAGGAAATCAGCGCGGCCACCTTCGAATCCAGTCTGTTCCTCCGCTTCCTTGGGATGTTCCCGGACCCAAGCAACCATCTGTTTCAAAATAGCTAAATGGTTTTCTGCTCGCATTCCAGCCAAAGCCAAATGCACATCCGAGGTGACTTTATCGAGGTGATCACGGTAATTGTGAATAAATTGGCTATGGCCGCCATTAGCCACTTCCATCCCGTATAGGTAAGCGTGAAAAAACTGCCTCGCTGACGGCGGTATTTCGTGATCTTTGTAGAGGCCCTGATCAAACATTGCGGTCACGAAATCCATGACTGCAGTCACGAGGTCAGCAACGTAGTTTTCCTTAGCGGCGCGCTCGACTGCTGAAAACGGGACAACAATTGAAGTCACGCGCGGACTGGCCGTCGGTTGCTCCGGCTGGTACGCCGAAATCGTTGTCGACTGCTGCAGCCTTTTCTTTCGCGAAAAAATTCCGAACATTCCAAAGCCTTCTTACCCGGAGGAAAGCAATACCGGTAGATCAGAGTCTGTCAGCAGAATATCACTTGGAAAAGTGGATAAAAAGGCGCTTGAAATTCATTTTCACTGCGTCTTACCAATATTTTGAAGAACACTTCAACCGATAGTTTGAAGAACACTCCAAAAACTGACCTCGAGGCTTCGTCGCGAACTCAGCAAAGAGCAGCCAAACCAAAATTATCGGTTCTGTGCCTGTCGGCAGACCGCTGCCTCGCCCGTCCTTGGTGAGACAGCGCCATCATGGACCATTTGGCGATGCTGACGCACTCAACAAGGAGTCCCCTACATGCAGAAACCACCTGCCCCCCAAGCGCATCTCGTCACTGCCGGTCTCGCTTTCGGCGAGTCGCCGCGCTGGCATGACGGACGGCTGTGGCTTTGCAACTGGGGCACCGGCGAGATTATCGCCGTCGATGCCGACGGCAACCGCGAGGTCATGCTCACCGTACCGGCTGTCCTGCCCTACTCCATTGACTGGCTGCCGGATGGCCGCCTGCTCGTCATCTCCGGCCGCGAAGGGCTGCTGCTACGACAGGAGGCCGACGGGAGCCTCGTCACTCGCGCCGATTTGCGTGACCTGTCGAAAAGCCCTTGGAACGAGATCGTCGTCGACGGGCGCGGCAACACCTATGTCAATGGCGGCGGACCGGCGCCGGCTTCTGGCGAGCATTTCAGCCCCGGCACCATCGTGTTGATCACGCCGGACGGCGCGGTCCGGCAGGTGGCGGAAAATATCGCCTTTGCCAACGGCATGGCAGTGAGCCCGGACAACAAGACGCTGATTGTCGCGGAATCCCATGCCAATCGGCTGACCGCCTTCGACATTGCCGCCGACGGCAGCCTTGCCAACCGAAGGGTCTGGGCCGACCTCGACGGCTATCCCGACGGCATCTGCCTCGATGCCGAAGGGGCGGCCTGGTATGCGGATGTTCCCAACAAGCGTTGCGTGCGGGTGCGTGAAGGCGGCGAGGTGCTGCAGACAGTGACCGTCGATCGCGGCTGCTTTGCCTGCATGCTGGGCGGCACCGACAGGAAAACGCTGTTCATTCTCGCCGCCGAATGGCGCGGCTTCGAGCATATGCTCAGCGACGCCCGCACCGGCCAGGTGTTCAGCGTCGAAGCGCCGGCACCTGGCATCGGCTGGCCGTAACAGCCTTGCTACAGCCCGGGAACCCTCTGATAGTTGGCGATGTCGGCGCGAACGCCGAGCCGGGCGATCGTCTCCTGCGGGTTGAAGGCGATGCGCTCGTGCGCGGCCTTGACGATCGGCACGACATTGTCGACGGCCGCCTGGCTTTCCCATTCGACGATGGTGACGAGGTTGAATTCGCCCGGCCCGGAGAATTGCTCGAGCAGGAAATCCTGCACGAAGCCATGCTGCAGGCGCAGCAATTCATGCGTTGTCCTGACCTTGGCGAGTATCTCCTCGCGGGCGCCGGCCGGGACGACGAATTTGTCCACCCTGAACACGCTGCCGCCGTTAACAGTCTGATTTATCTTGCTCATTTCGATTGCTCCGTTCCTGGATCATGGTGTTTTTTGGGCTCCAGGAACGGCCTACAATCTCAACTTAAGTTGAGATCAAGTGCAAAAATCAGATCACACGCCGAACCTTCAATTCACCTCCGACGTGCGCCGGCGGACGATGACACCAAGTTCGTCGCCTTCGCGAGCCAAGCGCAGCCGCTCTTCGGCCTCGGTCGCCTCGCGCTGGCGGTCCCACATCGAGGCGTAGAGGCCATGCTTGCGCATCAGCTCGGCATGGGTGCCGCGCTCGGCGATCTGGCCGTCCTGCAGCACGATGATCTCATCGGCCGTGATCACCGTCGACAGGCGGTGAGCGATGACGATGGTGGTGCGGCCACGGCTGACCAGATCGAGCGCGGCCTGGATCTCCTGTTCGGTGTGGCTGTCGAGCGCCGAGGTCGCTTCGTCGAGCATCAGGATCGGCGGCGCCTTCAAAATGGTGCGGGCGATTGCCACGCGCTGCTTCTCGCCGCCCGAAAGTTTTAGCCCGCGTTCGCCGACCATCGACTTGTAGCCGTCAGGCAATCGCTCGATGAACGGGCCGATCTGAGCGAGTTCGGCCGCCTTGCGCATATCCTCCTCGCTGGCACCGATGCGGCCATAGCGGATGTTGTAGGCGATGGTGTCGTTGAACAGCACGGTGTCCTGCGGCACCATGCCGATCGCCCCGCGCAGGCTCTCCTGCGTCACGTCCCTGATATCCTGGCCATCGATCAGCACCTGGCCGCCCTGCACGTCGTAGAAGCGGAACAGAAGCCGCGAGATGGTCGACTTGCCGGCACCCGAAGGCCCGACAATGGCGACGGTCTTGCCGGCCGGCACCTCGAAGCTGATGCCCTTCAGGATCTTCCGGTTCGGGTCATAGGAGAAGTGCACGTCGCGGAACTCGACCTTGCCGGCGCTGACCGCGATTGGCCTGGCATCCGGCTTGTCGACGATCTCCTGCGGCACATCCAGCAGATCGAACATCTGCTCGATATCGGTGAGCCCCTGGCGGATTTCGCGGTAGATGAAGCCGATGAAATTGAGCGGCACCGACAGCTGCATCAGCATGGCGTTGATGAAGACGAAGTCACCGACCGTCTGCGTGCCGGCCTGCACTTCGAGCGCCGACATGCACATGACGATGACGGTGCCCAGGCCGAAGATGATGCCCTGCCCGAAATTCAACCAGCCAAGCGAGGTCCAGATGCGCGTCGCGGCGACCTCGTAGCGTGCCATGGAGCGGTCGAAGCGCTCGGCTTCCATGCCCTCATTGTTGAAATATTTCACCGTCTCGTAGTTGAGCAGCGAATCGATTGCCTTGGTGTTGGCGTCGGTATCGCTGTCGTTCATGTCGCGGCGGATCGAGATGCGCCAGTCGCTGGCGCGGACCGTGAACCAGACATAGACCCAGACGGTGACCGCGACGACGACCACATATTTCCAGCCATAGGTGTAGGCGAAGATGCCCGTGGTCAGCGCGAATTCGAGGATGGTCGGCGCCGTGTTGAGCATGATGAAGCGCACGATCGTCTCGATGCCCTTGGTGCCGCGCTCGATGATGCGCGACAGGCCGCCGGTGCGGCGCTCGAGATGGAAGCGCAGCGACAGTTGGTGCATGTGAACGAAAGTACGGAAGGCGAGCTGGCGCACGGCATATTGGCCGACGCGGGCAAACAGCGCGTCGCGCAACTGATTGAAGCCAAGCTGCACCAGGCGCACGACATTGTAGGCGACGACCAGCATGACGGGCGCCAGCAGGAAGCTCGGCAGCGGCG
>NZ_RZQT01000017.1:0-77803 GCF_003998485.1 Mesorhizobium sp. M7A.F.Ca.CA.001.04.2.1 | reverse complement strand
GCAACCACCGAGCCGGTTCGTGTCGAGCTCGGCGAGGCTGGGCAGAAGCTGCCGGATATCGGCGTGATCATCTATCCGGATGAGGTCGAGGCAGCGCTCGCAAACCTTCCGACATTGGCGGAACTCGGCCCACAGCAACTGATCCTCCACTACGATCCGACGCGCGGCCACGGGCTGGCCGCGTTGCAATCCTTTGCAAAACTTGCCGCCGCCTATCCAGCCGGCACCACACTCGAATGCGTTGTTGACGGCGCGGGCGATCTCAATGCCGAGCTGTCAGCCGTCGCGGCCCTGGTGTGTCAGGCCGGGCTAAAACTCTCGGCCATTGCCGTGTCGCCGTCGGTCGATCGGCAGTCGACGCCGCCGGGCAGCGCGTGGCCGGAATGCCCGCCGCTCGACGACATTTATGCCGCAGCGCGGCGGGCATTCCCCGATATCCGCCTCGGCGGCGGCATGTTCAGCTATTTCACCGAACTCAACCGCAAGCGCGTGCCGGCAGACCAGCTCGATTTCGTCACCCACTGCACTTGCCCGATCGTGCATGCCGCCGACGATCTCAGCATCATGCAGTCGCTGGAGGCGCTGCCTTTCATCACCCAATCGGCACGGGCGATCTTCGGGGCAAAGCCCTACCGGATCGGACCGTCGACGATTGCCATGCGCCAGAACCCTTATGGCGGAGCGACCAAACCCAATCCCGGGGGACAGCGCATTGCCATGGCCGACAGCGATCCGCGCCATGCCGGCCAGTTCGCGGCGGCTTGGACGATCGGCTATGCCGCGCGCGTCGCAGCCGCTGGGCTGGAACAGCTCACGCTCTCCAGCTTCACCGGACCGTTCGGCGTGCTGGCGTCATCCGGAGAACCCGTCGCGGAAGGATCGCCCCGGCCGCTCTTCAGAGCCATCAAGGGGCTTTGCGAACTGGCCGGCCTTGCGCATGTGGCGGCAGGGACGAGCGATGAGACCAAGGTGCTGGCGCTGGCTGGACGCTCGGCCTCGGGCGACACTGTCGTGTGGCTGGCGAACCTGACGGCGGACGACGTGCAGGTCGACATTTCAGCTTTTGGCCGAAGCCATCTCGTGATGACGCCTTACGAGATCGTCCGGATCGACTGACGTCATTTTTCGGAGTTCATCACGTAGAGCGCGCGCGAGCGCTCTAGATGCTTGATCATCGCCTTCTCGGCGCCGTCCGCATCCTTCAGTTCAATGCGGCCTATGATCTCTTCGTGCTCGGTGAGCGTGAACTTTTCCTTGCCGGTCCAGATCAGCATTTCGGTGTGGTATTCCTTCAGCCAGCCGAGCATCGCCTCGCTGACGGCGACATAGATCGGGTTGCCGGAGATCGCGGCGATCTGTGTATGGAACTTCATGTCGGCGGAGATGAAGGCTTCGGAAGCGCCGCGAAAGCCGCGCTGTTCGGCAACGGTGGCCCGCAGCCGCAGCACATCCTCGGCGGTGGCCTTTTCGGCGGCTTCCCTGACCATACCACGCTCGAAGAAGATGCGCGCGGTCTTCAGGTGCTCCAGCGTGTCTTTCGATGACGACAGGATGATCTTGGCGGCGCCGTCGACCTGCTTGATGATCGACTTGGCGGTGAGTTGCAGCACCTTGGCGCGTTCGCCATGCGAGATCGCAACCAGCCCCATATTGCTCAGCGCCTGCATCGCCTCGCGGATCGCGGGGCGGCCGACCTCGAAGCGCTCCATCAGCTCGCGCTCCGAGGGCATGTCGTCGCCTGGCATCAGCTCGCCGCTGGTGATCAGCCGCTTCAGCCGCAAGAAGACCTCATCGGAAAGCTTGCGCCGGACAATCGGTTCCGAACGGTTCATCGCCGCGAATCACTCCCTTGACCCGGCCCTATCTAACACTGCCGCCACAATTCCCGGAATTGCCGTCTGTCGATCCCGCTGCCGGATATGACTTGCAATACTTATGTACTCATTATACCAGATTTGAAACACCAGTGAACCTTTTTCGAACGCCTCGGCTTGAGACAGCGGACCATGATCACCCTCACCTACCGCATCGAAACGCCTGGAAGCATCGAAGCGCTGGCGGCCAAGATCGCCAGCGATCAGTCGACCGGCACCTTCGTAGCGCTGCCCGGCGAGACCGAGGAACTGAAGGCCCGGGTGGCGGCACGTGTGCTGGCGATTCGGCCTCTGCCCGATGCCGAGCGGCCGTCGCTTCCCAATGACGGTAAGGGGCCGTTCAGGCGCGCCGATGTCGACATCGCCTTTCCGTTCGATGCCATCGGCACCGACCTTTCGGCGCTGATGACGATTGCCATCGGCGGCACCTATTCGATCAAGGGCCTTACCGGGATTCGCGTCGTCGACATGAAATTGCCGGAGGAGTATCGCGGGGCACATCCCGGCCCACAGTTCGGTGTCGCCGGCAGCCGCCGGCTGACCAATGTGACTGACCGCCCGATCATCGGCACGATCGTCAAGCCGGCGCTAGGATTGCGGCCGCACGAGACGGCGGCAATGGTGGCGGAACTGATCGCCGCCGGCGTCGACTTCATCAAGGATGACGAGAAGCTGATGAGCCCGGCCTATTCGCCCCTGTCGGAACGGGTGAAGGCAATCATGCCGCTGATCCTCGATCACGAGCAGAAGACCGGCAAGAAGGTGATGTATGCCTTCGGCATTTCGCACGCCGATCCGGACGAGATGATGCGCAACCACGATCTGGTGGCGAAGGCCGGCGGCAATTGTGCTGTTATCAACATCAATTCGATCGGCTTTGGCGGCATGGCATTCCTGAGAAAACGCTCCGGCCTGGTGCTGCATGCTCATCGCAACGGCTGGGACATCCTCACCCGTCACCCCGGCCTCGGCATGGACTTCAAGGTCTGGCAGCAATTCTGGCGGCTGCTCGGCGTCGACCAGTTCCAGATCAACGGCATCGCCTCGAAATACTGGGAGCCGGATGACTCTTTCGTCGAATCCTTCAAGGCGGTGACGACGCCGATCTTTTCGCCTGGGGACTGCGCATTACCGGTGGCAGGTTCCGGCCAGTGGGGCGGTCAGGCGCCCGAGACATATGCACGGACCGGCCGGACCGTGGATCTTCTCTATCTCTGCGGCGGCGGCATCGTCAGCCATCCGGACGGACCGGGCGCCGGCGTACGTGCCGTGCAGCAAGCCTGGCAAGCGGCGGTCGACGGCATTCCGCTGGCCGACTTCGCCTTGAACCATCCCGAACTGGCGCGGTCGATCGAAAAATTCGGCGACGGCAAGGCAGCCTGAGACGATGCAGGACCTGCTTCTCAGCTATTATGGCGACGACCTGACCGGCTCGACCGATGTCATGGAGGCGCTCGAGCTCGGTGGCGTGCCGACCGTGCTGTTCATGCGCCAGCCGGACGCGGCCCTGCTGTCCCGGTTTGGCCATTGCCGGGCGATAGGGCTGGCCGGCACCAGCCGCAGTGAGACGCCGCAATGGATGGACACGCATCTGCGCGATGCCTTCGCCTGGCTGAAGACGCTTAACGCCGAGATTTGCCACTACAAGGTCTGCTCGACCTTCGATTCCAGCCCGACGATCGGCAGCATCGGCCGAGCCATCGAGGTCGGCCGCTCGGTGTTCGCGCAGGATAGTGTGCCGCTGCTGGTCGGCGTGCCGCAGCTCAAGCGCTATACCGCTTTCGGCCATCTGTTCGCGGCCTATCGCGACCAATATTTCCGCATTGATCGCCACCCGGTGATGAGCCGTCACCCGACGACGCCGATGGATGAGTCCGATCTGCTGATCCATCTGTCGCGGCAGACGGCGCTGAGCTCCGGGCTGGTCGATCTTGCGACGCTGCAGTCGGCATCGCGGTCGGCGGCGTTCGATCGCCTGACCGGAAACGGCACCGCCATCGTGCTTGTCGATGTCGACAGTCTGGAGACGCAGGTTTTGGCCGGCAAGGAACTGTGGCGCGTTCGCAAGCCCGGCGGTTCTTTTGTCGTCGGCTCGTCCGGTGTCGAATATGCGCTGCTGGCCGAATGGACGTCGAATGGCGTCGTCAGCGCTGGGCCAGGCTTCACATCGCCGGGCGCTGCCGAGCGGATAGCCGTCGTGTCGGGCAGTTGCTCGCCGACCACCGAACGGCAGATCCGGCATGCCCTGACCGACGGTTTCGACGGCATCGAGGTCGATCCGGTCGAACTGGTTTCGGAGGCCTCGCAGCAGGCGATCACGCGCGCAACGGCAAGCGGCCGTGCCAGTCTGCAAGCCGGGCGCAGCGTCATCCTCTACACCGCGCTTGGCCCCACTGCCGACAGGGGCGCCGAAATCGACCGGGAGGAAGGCGCCCGCCACAGGCTTGGCCGCGGCCTCGGAGAAATCCTTCGCAACCTGACGGTGGAACAGAGCCTGCGTCGCGTGGTCATTGCAGGCGGCGACACGTCGAGCCACGCACTCGGCGAGATGGGTTTCGATGCCCTGACAATTCGCATGCCGCTGCCCGCTTCGCCGGGTTCCCCGCTTTGCGTTGCCCACTCGCGCGTCAAGGCGATCGACGGACTGGAGGTCGCGCTCAAGGGCGGCCAGGTCGGGACCGATCGCTATTTCTCAGCCATCCGCGACGGCCTCGGCGGTTGAAACAGCCAGCGCCTGCGTCCAGGTGTTGGCCGGTGGGAACATCTCAGCGCCCGAAATACGCCTTGCCGGGTGGAAATCCCGGTAACACCCGGTATTATCTGCGAAAATGCCGAAGTCGGGAGGATGCCGGGTGCAGACCAAGAAGATCATCAACGATGGCAACCGCGCCGTCGACGAGATGCTGGAAGGCATCCTGGCAGCGCATCCCCGCCATCTCAAAAGCGTGGAGGGTAGCCCACGCTCCATCGTCGCCCGCGACGGGCCGCGCCAGGGCAAGGTGGGCCTCGTCATTGGCGGCGGCTCGGGCCATGAGCCAAGCTTTCTCGGCTTCGTCGGCAAGGGATTGGCCGACGCGGCGGCCATCGGAAATGTCTTTGCCTCGCCACCGCCGGACCCGATCCTCGAATGCGCCAAGGCGGTCAGCGGCGGCGCCGGCGTGCTGTTCATGTACGGCAATTATGCCGGCGACGTGATGAATTTCGACATGGCGGCCGAGATGGCGGCGATGGACGACATCGAGGTGCGCACGGTGCTGAGCACCGACGACGTTGCCTCGGCACCGCGCGACCAGCGGCACAAGAGGCGCGGTGTCGCCGGCAATTTCTTCATCTTCAAGGCGGCCGGCGCCGCCTGCGACCGGATGTTGTCGTTCGACGAATGCGAGCGCATCGCCGGCAAGGCCAACGACCACACCTTCACCATGGGCGTGGCGCTGTCGCCCTGTTCGCTGCCGCAGACCCGCCGGCCGAATTTCGAGATCGGGCCGGACGAGATGGAGATCGGCATGGGCATCCACGGCGAGCCCGGCATCGCACGCGAAAAGTTGAAAACAGCCGATGAGATCACCAACGAGATGCTGGACAGGATCCTCGACGAGATGGCGCCGGCGCGCGGCGACAAGGTCGCGGTGCTCGTCAATTCGCTGGGCTCAACGCCGCTGATGGAACTCTACATCATGAACCGGCGCGTGAAGCAGAGGCTCGATGAGATCGGTGTGTCCATCCACGCAAGCTGGGTCGGCAATTACTGCACCTCGCTCGAAATGGCCGGGGCCTCGATCACGCTGCATCGGCTGGACGGCGAGTTGCAGACGATGCTGGACCACCCCTGCGACTGCGCCATGTTTCGCGCCGGCTAAACCCACTCTGTGGCAAGGACTAAGACATGACGACAATCGATACTGCCCGCCTTGTCACGATGTTCGCAGCGATCGCAAACTCCATGTCAGCAGACAGGGACAGGCTGTGCGCGCTTGACGGGGTTATCGGTGACGCCGACCACGGCATCGCGATGGAGCTTGGATTTTTCGCTGCGCGCGATGCGGTGGCCGGACTGGACACCGCGGCGACCGATCCGACCACCTTGCTGAACACGGCGGCAAAGTCGTTCCTGAATGCGGTCGGCGCCTCCTCCGGTCCGCTCTATGCGACCGCGCTCATGCGCGCCGCGGCAGCCGTCAAGGGCAAGACGGCGCTCGACGACGCGGATGTGGTCGCCCTGTTCCAGGCCATGGCCAAGGGCATTCAGGATCGCGGCAAGGCAGAGCTTGGCGAAAAGACGATGATCGATGCATGGGCGCCGGCGGGGCAAGCGGCGGGCGAAGCGCTGGCCTCAGGCAAGGATCTGGCCGCCAGTCTCAAGGCCGCCGCCCAGGCGGCAGAGACAGGCGCGGAAGCGACCAAAGCGATGGTGGCCACCAAGGGCCGGGCATCACGCCTCGGCGAACGTTCGCTTGGCCATATGGATCCGGGCGCTGCGTCCGCCGTCACCGTGATCGAGGCGATGCGGACCGCCTTGACCGACTGATCATCAGCGGACTTGCCGCGTCTTTCAGCGCTTGGCGTCGAGCTTGTCGACGGCCTGCACGTTCGCGGCAGATGGGCCATTCGGATCAAACTCGGAGGCAAGCCATGCGTCGGCGATCGATTTCGCCAGTTCGGGACCGATGACGCGGGCGCCCATGGTGATGATCTGGGCGTTGTTGGACTTGGCGGCGCGCTCCGCGGAATAGGTATCGTGGGTCAACGCGGCGCGAATGCCCGGCACCTTGTTGGCAGAGATGCTGACGCCGATGCCGGTGCCACAAAACAGGATGGCCCGGTCGTAGTTGCCGTCGAGAATTTCGTGGCCGACCGAGGCGGCGATATCGGCGTAGAAGCCGGCCTGGCTCAGGTCGACGACCTGCAACTCCGGCTTGGTGGCGAGATGCTTGGCGATGACATCGAGCAGCGGCTTGCCGGCGCTGTCGGCTCCGAGTGCGATCTTCATGATGATGAACTCCTTTGCTTTTGTCTCTGTCTCTTTGATTTGACGCAATTCCGGACGGAAAACCGCTTCACACTTTCCCGGAATTGCTCGCGCGGTTAGCGCGCGATGGCGGCCGACGCCTTTTTCAGAATGTCGATATAGCCTTCCGCTTGCCACGCCGAGCGGCCGATGAACAGGCCATCAATATGCGGCTGGCCGATAAGTTCGGCCGCGTTGCCGGGGTTGACGCTGCCGCCGTAAAGCACAGGCGGGGCAGCCGGCAGCCGGTCAGCGGCTACCTGCTTGATCAGCGCTTGCTGCTTGTCGGCATAGTCGGCGCTTGCGGGAATGCCCTTCTCCCCGATCGCCCAGACAGGCTCGTAGGCAAAGAGGATTTCCGCCTTCGGTTGATCGCCGCTCAGCTCCTGCAGCGCACCGAGAACCTGTGCCGTCAGCACCGCCTCGGCGCGGCCTGATTCACGCTCGTCCAGCGTCTCGCCGACGCAGATCAGTGGCACAAAACCGTGCCTGACAGCAGCCGCCGTTTTCAGTCCGACAGTCGCATCCGTCTCGCCGAAATGCTCGCGGCGCTCGCTATGGCCGAGTTCGATTACATCCAGCCCGCAGTCTTTCAACATCACTGGCGAAATCTCTCCCGTCCAGGCACCGGCATCGGCCCAATGAATGTTCTGGGCACCTACCTTCACGCGGGTGTTGGCCAGTGCCGCCTTGACCTGGCGCGCGGCGGTGAACGGCGGAATGACGAAAGGCTGTATCGCCTGATCGAAACCAGGCACGAAGGCGGCCAACGCATCGGCGAACAGCAACGCCTCGGCAAGCGTCTTGTTCATCTTCCAGCTCGTGCCGACCCAATATGGGGCCATTGTTTTTCTCCTTCGATACTTTTGCGGCCGAAGCCGGCTTCCGGGCGACGTATTCGCTCAAGTCCGAGGCTTGAGACTGTCGCGGCCACTGTCGACGTAAGGCACCCAGAAATCCACCGACTCGCGGATCATCTCGATAACCTGATGGTCGACTGGTTCCCTCTCCCTGAAGGAAAGTTCAAGGCAAATTTCATTGTCGGTTCCACCACCCTGCCGAACCGCGTCCAGCAACTTCTGCGGCACTATGCGGCCATCCTTGTTGTAGGCGGCCGTGAACGGCCAATGGCCGCCCTTGTTCATGGAAGACTGCTTGATATGGATGATCGGAGATTGCAATGGAAACGCTTTCGCCCAGGCGTAGGGATCGGTGTCGGCAGGGTTGGGTGAGGTCACGTCGCCATGGTCGATATCGACCATCATCTTCATCGGTATGGGCAGCTTCGCTGCGTCGATGGCGCCTTGCAGCGTGACGCAGCTTTCGATCGTGTGGCCGAACTCGCGGCCGACCGACATCGGCTCCCAGAACAGGTATGTCAGCCCCGCCGCCCTGGCGTGTTCGGCAACCTCGCGCCAGCATTCGAGCGCGATATCGAGAAGTGCTGCCCGCCGTTGCGGATCGTCAAAGTCCTTGTAGGTGAAGATGGCGAACTGCGTGCCCATGCCTGGCGCGCCGAGTTCGGCGGAAATGTCGGCGAAGGTCTTGAACCAGTCGACATAGTAGCGCCGGACGTCGGCGTCCGGGTGGCCGAAATGGTTGAGCCGGCCATAAGGTCCGGTCATGCCGGAGGTGATCCTGACACCGGTCCGCGAAAGCGCGCTGTTGAACAGGCGCAGGAATTTGGCAATCGTGGCCGCCGGCCAGCCCGGATTGACGAATTCATGCGTCAACTGCACGTCGCGAATGCCGATGCCATAAGCAATCGCGTCGATCAAATCGTCTGGATCGGCGAAGCGATTGACCAGAGGATTGGTGTTGAGGGAAAGCGTGAAGGCCATCAGTCCGCCGTCGCCATGATGTTACCGAACCAATCTTCGAATGCTTTCCGCTCGGCCGCATTGATATGCAGGCCATGCTTTGTGCGGCGTTCCAGTATATCGGCTGATGTGCCAGCCCATTCGGTCTCGACCAGGAACTTTGCCTCCCGTTCATACAGATCGGGACCGAAGCGTCGGCCGAGATCAGCCTCGCTTTGCGCGCCGGCGAGCAATTGCCTGGCGCGGGTGCCGTAGCTTCGAGCGTAGTGCTTCACCAACGACGGGCTGAGCCATGGAAATTCGACATGCAGATCGCTCAGAAACTGCTCGAAGTCCGCATTGGGCAGGTCGCCCCCCGGCAAGGGAATTTTGGCCGTCCAGGCTTTCTTCATCGTCGGAAAGAATGGCTGGATCTTTTCCAGCGCGTGTTCCGACAGCTTGCGGAAGGTGGTGATCTTGCCGCCGAACACCGAAAGCAGCGGTGCGTTGCCGTTGGAGGCGTCGAGTTCGAAAATATAGTCGCGCGTCACCGCGCTTGGATTGTCGGCATTGTCGTCATAGAGCGGACGCACACCGGAGAAGCTGTAGACCACGTCCTGTGGCGTCAGCTGCCGCTTGAAATAGCGATTGACCACCTTGATCAGGTAGTCGACTTCGCTGGCCTCGGCGACCACTTCCTCGGGCCTGCCTTCGTAGGGAATGTCGGTCGTGCCGATCAGCGCCAGATCGTTCTCGTACGGGTTGACGAAGATCACCCGCTTGTCGTTGTTCTGGATGAGATAGGCCTGCCGCCCCTCCCAGAATTTGGGCACGACGATATGGCTGCCTTTTACAAGCCGGACATTGCGCGTCGAATTCTGCCCGGCGACGCGGCTGACAATGTCGTTGACCCAGGGACCTGCTGCGTTGATCAGAGCGCGCGCGCGGACTTTCGTGACGGCGCCCGTGCGACCATCCTGCATATCGATCGACCACAGTCCGCCTTCACGGCGCGCCGCGACACAGGCGGTGCGCGTGAGCACTCTGGCGCCTCGCTGCCTTGCATCGAGCGCATTGAGCAGCACCAGGCGCGCATCGTCGACCCAGCAGTCGGAATATTCGAAACCGCGCTTGAATTCGTCCTTGATCGGCGCGCCTTCAGGCGAGGTCCTCAGGTTCAGCGTTCTTGTCCCAGGCAGCCGTTTGCGGCCGCCAAGGTGGTCGTAGAGAAACAGCCCGAGCCGGACCAGCCATGCCGGCCTATCCTGCGGGCTGTGCGGTAGAACGAAGCGCATCGGCCAGATGATATGCGGCGCCGCCTCGAGCAGCACCTCGCGTTCGATCAGCGCTTCGCGAACCAGCCTGAATTCATAATATTCGAGGTAGCGCAGGCCGCCATGCACCAGCTTGCCGGAACGCGAACTGGTGCCTTGCGCGAGATCGTCTTTTTCGCACAGGATGACGGACAGGCCACGACCTGCAGCATCACGCGCTATGCCGGCTCCATTGACGCCGCCGCCGATCACGAAGAGATCGACGACATCTGTTGTATTGCTCAAGATCTTGCTCCTGTGCGGTGCGCCATGCCCTTCCACACCGGCCGAAGCGCCTGGCGCGCCGCAACGAAGGAAGGGAAGAGCGCATCGTATGTTTGCGAAAGCGCCTCGTCATAGGCATCGCAGTCGCCGAGAAGCGGCGTCACCCATTCGGCGGCGCAGTCTTCCATGGAGCCGTAGACGCCGAGCCCGACCGCGGCCATCATCGCGGCACCCGCCGCGCCGGCTTCCTGGCGGCTGCTGGTGCGCACCTGCGCCCTTGTCGCCGCCGCGATGATGCGACGTAGAGACGGACTGCGCGCTGCGCCGCCCGACAGGCGGATCTCACTCGGCACGGCGCCCATCGCCTGGTAGCAATCGCGAGCGGCGAAGGCCAACCCCTCGAGCACGCCGCGTGCCAGATCGCCAAAGCCATGCTTGACCGAAAGGCCGATGAAGCCGGCGCGTGCGTCAGGGTCGACGAACGGCCCTCTTTCGCCGGCTAGCGATATGTAAGGCTGGTAGATCAGCGATCCCGGCTCCGATGCTTCCATCCAAGCGTCGAGCGCCTTCAGCAACTCGTCATGAGAAGGTTTGCCGCCAGCCGTGGCGAGCACGTCGCGCGCAAGGCCAAGCACCCAGTCTATGTTGAGCGTCGCCGCCATGTTGGATTGCAATTGTGCAAAGGCGCCCGGAATAGGCATGGCGATCGTGTAGCCGGAGCCATCGTCGTTCAGCACGACATCGTCGGGAGTGGCTGCGAAGCGCGTGTGTATGCCGGTCGAGCCGATGACCGTGCAGCCGACATTGCCCGAGGGATCATAGAGGCCGGCTCCGAGCGCCGTCATGACCATGTCGACGTAGCCCAGCACCACCGGCGTGCCTTCGAGCAGGCCGGTCTCCGCCGCCGCCGATCGCGATAGCGGATGATGGTCGGTGGTGCCTTCGAGCATGGGAGGCAACAGGCGGCGATGCGTCGTCAGATCCAGGATGTCGAGGGCTTCGTCGGAATAGGTGCGCGACCGAAAATCGCCGAAGGTGAAGGTTCCCTCGGAGGGATCGGTGGCGCGTTCGCCCGTCATCTTGAAGTAGAGCCAATCCTTGCAATGCAGTGCGGTGGCCGCCCGCTCCAGCATGTCGGGATGGTTCTTTTTCATGAAGGCAAGCTGGGCGCCTTGCTGGCAGGAATTCAGCCCCGTGCCGGTCAGTTCGAACCGCCTGCGATCCCGGGGATCGGCGCGCATCTCGTCCACCAAACGTCCGGCGCGGGCATCGAGCCACAGCCAGGCGCGCGAGACAGGCATGCCGTCGCTATCGATCAGCCAGGTTCCGTCGCCTTGCCCGGTGATGGCCACCGCCGCGGTTCGTTGCGCGAGGTCGGGAATCTTGGCCGCGAGATCGCGAACGGTCCGTACCATGTCGCGCCAGGTCTGGTCGAGGTCCTGCTCGGCGCCGCCGCCTTCCAGCGTGACGAAGCTATTGGGCACCGACGTCATGGCGAGCTGCCGCCCGGACAGATCGAAAGCGATCGATTTGATCACCGACGTTCCCGCGTCGATGCCGATCAGCAGGTCTTTCATGCCGCAAATTCCGATTGGTTGCGAAGGCAGTTCACGAGGGCAGTCATTTCGTAGAAGAGGCAGGGGGTGTCCGCAAGGACACCCCCTGTGCAGGTATTACTCAGACAGCACGAAGGGTGCGGTGTACTTGTCGACATTGTCCTTGGTGATGAGAAGGCAATCGAACAGCTGCTTCTCGGTCGCCGCACCGGTGGCACCCGTCTTGATAAACGAGTCCGCCTGCTGCACGGCCTTGGCCGAGAAGATGGCGACCGGCTGCAGCACGGTGTACTGCAGTTCACCGGACTTGATCGCCGCAACCGCGTCCGGGGAGCCGTCGAAGCCACCGACCTTGATGCCGGCGAGCTTGCCAGCTTCCTTCAGCGCCGCAACCGCGCCGAGAGCCATTTCGTCATTGCCGCTGATCACGGCGATGATGTCGGGATTGGCTTGCAGCATGCTCTGCATCTTGTCGTGGCCCTGGGTACGATCCCAGTTGGCGACCTGCGAAGCAGCCTTTTCGAGATCCGGGTACTGGCTCAGCACAGTCGCGTAACCGTTCGAGCGCGTGGCGGCATTGTTGTCCGACGGGGCGCCGAGCAGTTCGACATATTTGCCCTTTTCACCGACGGCCTGCACCCACTGCTGGGCACCGAGAGCAGCGCCCTGCGCGTTGTTGGAAACGAGCTGCCCCTTGGCGAGGCCTTCCTGGTTGATCTCGGCATTGACGAGGAACACCGGGATGTTGGCTGCAATCGCCTTCTTCACCGCACCGACAGAGCCGTCGGCGTTGGCCGGATCGAGAATGATCGCCACCGACTTGTTGGTGATGGCGGTGTCGATCAAATTGCTTTCGGTATTGGTATCGCCCTTGTGGGCGCCGACATTGGCCGTATAGCCAAGCTTCTCGGCCTCGGCCTTGGCGACGTTGCCCTCGGTCAGCCAGTAGGGATTGGCCGGATCGTTGACGATGATCGAGATCAGGCCCGCGGCTGACGCGGCGGCCGTGAACCCAACGACCATCGCGGCCGCGAGCAGACTTTTCAGCATGGTTTTCATGTACATTCCTCCAATGATTACGCGGTGTTGCTGCCAGTTCACCTGGCAGTCTTCCCTTGGGCAGGATTGGCCGGTTCGGCCTTCCCCCGTTTCTGAGAAGTCGGTTGGCCACCTGTCGCGCTTGGGAGCTTGCTGCGGCGGCGATACTGAACGGCATTGAGGAGCACGGCGAGCACGATGACCGCGCCGGTGAACACTGTCTGCCAGTAGGATGAGATGCCGATGATCACCAGACCGTCGGACAGGAAGCCGATGACGAAGGCCCCGAGCAGGGTTCCGCGGATGTTGCCGCGGCCGCCGGTCAGTGCCGCGCCGCCGATGACGACGGCCGCAATGGCCGTCAGTTCGTAGGTGGTGCCGGCGGTCGGTCCAGCCGATGTCAACTGCGAGGATAGGATCAGGCCGGCAATGGCGGCGCAGATGCCCGACAGCACATAGACGGAAATCTGCACTGTTTTGACCGGAACGCCGGAGAGTTCGGCCGCGCGTTCATTGCCGCCCGAGGCGTAGAGCCAGCGCCCGAAAGCGGTGCGGTTCAGGACGATGCTGCCAATGAGCGCGATGACCACGAGAACCACGACGCCCGTCGGCACGCCGAACAAGCGGTTGAAGCCAAGCGCATCGAAGCCGGTGTTTCCGAGCTCCGGCTTGCCGCCGAGATTGTTGTAGGTCAGGCCGCTGGTCATCAGCAACGCCAGGCCGCGCGCCATGTACATGACGCCGAGGGTCGCGACGAAAGCTGGAACCTTGAAGCGCGCGATGAGCACGCCGTTGATCAGCCCGACGACGGCGCCCAGCATGCAGGCCAGCACCGCGACCACCCACACCGGCGGATAGAGAACGACGCCCAGCCAGTTCAGCGTCACCCCTTGCATCAGGAAGCCGGCAACGACGCCGGCCAAGCCCAGCGTCGACCCCACCGACAGATCGATGCCGCCATTGAGGATGACAAGCAGCATGCCGATCGCGAGGATGCCGAAGATGGCGACATGCGAGGCCATGGTCAGGAAATTCGCCACCGAGAGATAGTAGGGCGACAGGATCGAAAAGACGACGATGATGACGATCAGCGCAAAGAAGGCCCGGCCCTCGAGCAGCAGCTTGGCGAGATCGAAGCTTTCGCTCGCGCTTGGACTGGACTGTTTTCTGGCCTGGCTGACATCGGTCATGGTGTGGGCTCCGAAATTCCTGGTGATCAAGCGACTACGGCTTCGCCCGAGGCGGCCATGATCTGCTCTTTGGTGGCATTGGCGCCGAATTCGGCTGAAATCCTGCCGCGGCGCATGACGACGATGCGGTGGGCAATGCTGAGGCATTCGTTGACCTCAGAGGTCGAGAAGACGACGGCAAGGCCCTGCGCAGCGCGTTCGCTCAGCAAGCGGAAGACTTCGGCCTTGGCGCCGACATCGATGCCGCGGCTCGGCTCGTCGAGAAGGATAACCTTGGGGTTGGTCGTCAGCATCTTGCCGATGACGACCTTCTGCTGATTGCCGCCCGACAGCGATCCGATCATGGCATTGCCGCCAGCGGTCTTGACGGTCACCTTGCGGATCGAGTCTTCGACCAGCTCTCGCTCTCTGGAACGAGACAGAAACAGGCCCCTGGCGAACGCTTCGATGCTGGCGAGCGAAAGATTACGACCGACGGTCATCGTCTGCACCAGCCCGTCGCGCTGCCGGTCCTCGGGGACCAGCACAAGCCCTCTGGAGATACGCTGGGCAATGCTCAGCCCCGAGACGTCCTCGCCTTCCAGCAGCGCCCGCCCGCCCGCCATCGGCACTCGTCCGGCGACGGCCTCCAGCAATTCCGTGCGCCCGGCACCCATCAGCCCGTAGATGCAGACGATCTCGCCTGCTCGCACGTCCAGCGACAGGTGATCGACGACGGAATAACCTGAGCCCGAAGTGTCGACGACGCTGACATCCTCGATCGATAGGGCGACTTCGCCGAATTCATGGCCGGTCGGCGGCGAGCCGAGATCGAAATTCTCGCCGACCATGTTGCGCACGATCCATTCGAGATCGATATCCCGGGCTTCGGCCGTCGCGGTAATCGCGCCATCGCGCAGGACAACGGCATAGTCGGTGATCTGCAGCGCCTCTTCGAGGTGATGCGATATGTAGACGATGGAGACGCCGCGGCTGGTCAGATCGCGGATCACCTTGAACAGAACTTCCACCTCGGTTGCGCTGAGCGCGGAGGTCGGCTCGTCCATGATGAGGATGCGCGAATCGACCGACAGTGCCCGGGCGATCTCGACGATCTGCTGTTGGCCGAGGCGCAGATCCTCGACCAGGGTCATCGGATCGATGTCCTCTTCGAGATCAGCCATCAGAGCGCGCGCCTGGCGTTGCTCCTCGGCGAAGTCGAGGCCGGTCCTGGTGCGCAGTTCGCGGCCCATGAAGATGTTGTCGCGAACGCTGAGGTTGGGCGCCAGGCTGAGTTCCTGGTGGATGATCGAGATGCCGCGATCGCGCGCGTCCGAGGACGAAGAAAAGCTGACGAGATTGCCGTCGAGCACGATGTCGCCGGATGTCGGCGTGACCACGCCGGAGAGGATCTTCATCAGCGTCGACTTGCCGGCGCCATTCTCTCCGAACAGCGTGGTGACCTTGCCGCGATGGATATCGAAATTGACGCCCTTGAGCGCATGGACGCCGCCATACGACATGACGATGTTGCGCGCCGAAAGCACGGCGTCGCCAGTCGCGGGTCCGGTGTCGGCAGCCGGTTTCATTTGACGTCCAGCCTCACGGGGGTGACGAGCCAGCTCTTCGGGTTGACCAGCTTGAATGCGCCGACCACCGATATGGTCTTGCCGGTCAAGGTGCTCGTATCGACCTTGGCCAGGACTTCCTTCTTCATCTCATTGTTCAGCGCCGAACCGGCGTCCTGGTACTCGATCTGGTTGGTGAACTGGCCGAATGTGATCTTGCCCGTGGCGTCACGCAGTTCCGTCCCGTTGATCGCCGGTCCCGTCTGCACGCGGATCATCAACGTATCTGGCACGCCGTCGACGGCGACCTTGTAGATGCCAGATTTTCCTTCGCCGACGACGCCGGTGAACTTGACTGAAATGACCGGTCCGACGCCCGCAGGCACACCGTATTCCTTTTCCGCCGTTGCCCTGTCCTTGGCAATCGCCGTCGCCACCGTCACCGCGTCGGCGGCGCGTGCCTCGACATCGGCCTGCACCTTGGGAAATTCCGACTTGCCGTAGTCAGCGGCGGAAAAGACGGCGCTGCGAACGTCGCCTGCCGACCCTATCCTGACCACCTTGGTATCGAGCGCCATGGCGCCGAGCAGGACGACAACCGCGGCGCCGGCAAGTGCCCGACGCAGGGCGGGCGAGGCAGGCCTGGTCGATGCGGTGGCGGCTTTCGCGCTCATGACGCAACCGCCAGCAAGGCTGATCCGCGCTTGTCACGCATTTGGCGATCCTCCGTTCATATGGCGCTTCGCGCCATTGGGTTTTTTCTGTTCGACAAGGGCACGAGCGGTGGACTCGTCGGTGATTAGGCCGCTGAGATAGCGGCTTTCGAGCACCGCTTTGATGGCGCGTATTTTCACTTTGCCTCCGGCGACGGCGACGATCCGGCGGCCCTTCAACTGGTCCCGCGGGAGTGCCAGGATTCTGTCCGACAGCGCCGTTTCCACTGGGCGTCCCTGGTCGTCGAAGAAGTGGGCGAGCAGCTCGCCGACGCCGCCATCGCGTTTGACCTCATCGATTTCGGAATGTTCGATCATGCCGGTGGCGACCAGCGAAGCTTCCCGCTCGGCGGTCCCTATGCCGACGAACATCAGGTCGGACCGGCTTGCGAGGTCGAAGACATCGCTGATGCCGCGCTGCCCAAGCAGCACCTCACGGTCCTCCGCGGTGTTGGCGACAAAAGGCACCGGCATCACATAGGCCTGCGCGCCGGTCCGCTCGGCCAGCCGATGCATGACGTCGTGCGGGTTGGCCGCGAACTTGCGCGTCACACCGCCAAGCAGCGAGACGAAACGGATATGGGCGGCGGCGGTGCGCGTCAGATACTCGACGCTTGCGGCAAGGGTACGGCCGTGGCCGACGCCGATCAGCATGTCCTCGCCGCGATCGATCTCCCGCTTCAGAAACTGAGCGCCGGCGATGCCAAGCGCCTTCAGTGGCAGCTCGTCCTGATCGAGATCCGGAACGACCTCGCAGTAATCGAGCCCGTAAGCATTGATCAGCTGCTGCTCGAGGTCGATGCATTCGCCGACGTCGCCGTCGA
The DNA here is from genome assembly GCF_003998485.1 of Mesorhizobium sp. M7A.F.Ca.CA.001.04.2.1. Classification (NCBI taxonomy): domain Bacteria; kingdom Pseudomonadati; phylum Pseudomonadota; class Alphaproteobacteria; order Hyphomicrobiales; family Phyllobacteriaceae; genus Mesorhizobium; species Mesorhizobium sp. M7A.F.Ca.CA.001.04.2.1. The sequence goes on along the minus strand of NZ_RZQT01000017.1, from coordinate 60,716 downwards.
TGATCACCCTGACCAGGCCATCCTGGGTGGCCCGCGTGATGAGCCGATGCGCCTTGAGGCTGGTCAGGCCGAGCCGCTTGGCCACCTGGGCCTGCGTCAGACCCCCGGCATAGTGAAGCCAGGCCGCGCGGGTGGCGAGGCTGGACTCATGATCGCGGTTAGCGGTTCCGCCGGATTTCAAGCCATCTCCTCCCTGAGATGATATTATTATCTTTGTGTGCAAAAATTTTCACATCCCTGCATCGCTGTCAATCCCCCGCCGGGTTGGGCGCATGCACATAAGGGGAATTCACAGGTCTCGCCCTTCCCGAAACGCCGGTCTGCCGGCATTCGGCGGGCAACATCGACCTATTAGGAGGTGAGCATGTTACTCGATCATACAGTTGTGTTAATTTAACGTCAATCTATGTTACCTCACGCCTAAGCCAGCAGAATTGCATGGCCATCGGCTATCCAGATTTTCTTCTAACTAGCTGTTTTTCAGGGATAATATCTAACATCGGCAAAATCCCAATCTGCCTGTGAGTTGGGCGATTTGCGGATGCGGCGCATCCATGGGCAAACCGACCGGATTGCCTTGTGAAGAGCATCGGTGACTGACTGATCAGCCCAGCCGCATCAGGTTCCGGTCCTCGAGTTCCACAATTGCGGCCTCGACTTCCCTTGCAAGGCGCCCGGCGCTCCAGCCCAGCGCCTGTCCGGCAATCGCCGCAATCGCCTGCAGGTCGCGGCCCGTCAGGGAGCCTGATATCGCCAAGGTGCTGCGGCGCATGACGATATCGGCCAGATGTTCGACGAACTCGTTGCGGACGATGTAGTCGATTTCCGATTTGCTGTAGCTTTCTGAATCCGGCAGCCGACCCCCATCGCCCGACCCATGCGTGGCGATCTGCGTGGCTCTGGTGCCGTATCGCGACAGCAGCGCATCGAGACGCCGTTCCTCAGCGCCCGTGTTCGAGTGAGCCAGAGCCAGCCAACCTGCTCGCGCTGCGGCATTGGTCGGGAAATCCCTGCCGCCGCCGATCGGCATGGCTTGCGTCGTCACCTTGCGGCTGCGCTGCAGGCGGCCGAGCACGGTGTCGGCGACTTCCTCGGCGAAGCCGCGAAAGGTCGTCCACTTGCCGCCGACCAGCGAGATGACCGCGAAAGGTCTGTTCCGATCCGGCTCAGTGACCGGCGCGGAGTGGTCACGGCTGATCAGCCCGGGCAGCGATGCATCGGAGGCCGGCAGCGGCCTGATGCCGCTATAGGCGTAGACGATCTGGTCGCGCTCGAACGCCATTCCCGGCAGCAGAGTCCGCACGCTGTCGAGCAGGTACTCGACTTCGTCGGGCTCGCAGCGCACCGCGTCGGGATTGTCGGCCTTGATGTCGGTGGAGCCGACCAGCGCCAGGCCGAGATAATCGTAGATGAGGCAGATGCGGCCGTCATCGGCTTCGAAATAGAGCATGCGCCCGGCCAGGCTTTTGACCAGTTCGTCATGCTTGAGCAGGACGTGCGAGCCCTTGGTGCCGCCGATCATCTTCGACGGCGCGCCAAGCAATTCGTTGACATCGTCGATCCACGGACCGGCGGCGTTGACCACCAGCTTCGGCCGCACCGAAAAGGCCGCGCCGTTTTCCGGCTGGAAGGTCAGTACCCCATCGGCGGACTTGACCAGCGCCGTATAGTTCGCGCTGGCCGAGGCCGCGTTTGCCTGCCGCCCATCGAGGATCAGTTCAAGCACGAGCCTTTCGGGGTGGCTTATCTTGGCATCGTAGTAGGTGCCGGTGGCGACGATCGAAGGATTGAGCGCCGGCATCCCGCTGAGCGCCTGGCGCCGCCCGACCATGCGGTGGCGCGGCATGACCTGGTTTCGCGAGCCGTAGAAATCATAGATCATCAGGCCGATCTTGATCAGGATGGCGCCGCGGCTGCGCGGTGCGCTGGTCGAGCCGAACAGCGTCCGCAATGCCGCCAACATGCCCTTGCTCCAGGAAAAGATCGGGATGACGGTCGGCAGCGGGCTGACATAGTGCGGCGCGTTCTTCAAAAGCAGATTGCGTTCAAGTGTCGACTGTGCGACCAGCCCGAACTCGCCGGTTTCGAGATATTTCAGGCCACCGTGAATGAGCCGCGATGGCGCGGCACTGGTGCCCGAGCCGAAATCCGCCTTGTCGACGATCAGACAGCTGACGCCTTGCGCGCACAGGTCGCGAAACAGCCCTGCCCCGTTGATGCCGGCGCCAAGGATGACGACGTCGACCTCGCCGGTTCCGGCCATGGCGGCCAAATGCCCGGCGGGATTTTCCGTAAATGTTGCTTCGCTTGAGCTCATGACGCTTTCGTCTTGACGATGCGCAGCTTCACGCCGGCCCGTTCGAGAGCTTGCGCCCGCGCATCGCCCAGGCCTTCGGTCGCCAGCACGACATCGAAGCTGGTCAGATCGTCGAAGACATGCAGCGCGATCCTGTCGAACTTGGCATGGTCGATCAGAAGGATACGCTTGGCCGATGCGGCCATCATCGCCTGCTTGACCCGCACGACATTGGGATCCTGGATGAAGGCCGTGGTTCCGGTGATGGCCGAAGCCGAGCAGATCAGCACATTGGCGCGCAGCTGCGCCACGGCGTTCTCGCAGACGATACCGATATAGGCGTTGTAGGTGCCGTGGTACTGGCCGCCGAGACAGATGAAGTCGAGTTCGTCGACATTGATCAGCAGTGATGCCGTCGCTACGGAGTTGGTGATGACGGTCAGCGGCTTGACGTCGAGCAGCAGTGCCGCGACGGCGTTTGCCGTCGAGGAATCGTCCAGCATCACCACCTGGCCGGCTTCGACATAATCGAGTGCTGCCCGCGCCAGCGCATCCTTCTCGGCCCGGTTGACCGTCACACGGTAGCGGAAGGCGCTTTCGTAGAGGCCGGAAGGCTGAACCGTCACCGCACCGTGCAGCTTGCGCAGCACGCCCTGCTGCGCCAGCCGGTCGATGTGCCGGTGGATGGTCATGCGCGACACGCCGAAATGCTCGACCAGATCGTCGATGCGCACCTGGCCGAGCTTGATCACATAGTCGGCGATCTCTTCGCGTCGTTCGTCGGCCTTGATCATGCGGTTCCCCCAGTCTCTGACCGGCCCAGCTTCTCGATGTCGGGCCAATGCGGTTCGAGCGCACCGGCTATGCGGCCATAGAGGGAAAAGCGCTCGTTGAACACAGCACTCGAGGCTTGGTCAGGCTCGTATTGGCGGGCCGTCATCCCGACCTGCCTGGCGCCCTGTTGCGGCGTCGCGAAGATGCCAACCGCCGCCCCCGCGCAAAGGGCAGCGCCAAAGGCCGCGGCCTCGTCGGTCGAGGTGACGATGACCGGGGCGTTCAGCACGTCGGCAAACATCTGAACGAAGGCCGGATTGCGCGAACCGCCGCCGGTCAGGCGGATCTCGCTGATGGCAAAGCCGTCGCGCAAGGCTTCGACATGGGTGCGGTGATTGAAGGCAATGCCCTCCAGAACCGCCTTCAGCATATCGCCGCGATTGTGCCAGCCGTGCAGGCCGACAAAGCCGCCGCTGGCAACATCGCCATAAGGAGAGCCGAACAGATAGGGATGAAACAGGATGGTCGAGGGCTTCTTCAGCGCCGCGTCGATCTCTGCTGCCAGAAGCTCGTGGATCGAGTCGCCATCGACCGATGCCTTTTCCTGCTCCGAGCGGCAGAACGTGTCGAGAAACCAGTCGTAGTTCGCGGTCGAGGCCGGCGAGATCGCCATGTTGTTCCAGCGGCCTGCGTCGATGGCGTTGCGACAGAGCCAACGCGGGTCGACGCGTGGTTGCGAAGAGACGACTTCGTTGATGGAATAGGTTCCGGCGACGACGGCGAGCACGCCCTCCTCATGGCCGCCCATGCCAAGTGCGGAGGCAGTCACGTCATGCAGTCCGCACGCGACCGGTGTTCCCTTGGCAAGGCCGGTCATTTCGGCTGCCTCGGCGGTGACATGGCCGACGATCGCGGCGGAGTGCGCCATCGGCGGCAGCGCGTCGAAAACATCGTCCAGCCCGAAGATGCGCATCGCTTCCGGCGCGTAATCCTGCGTGCTGAAATCCGTGAATGAGGTGCTGGCCTCGGTACGGTCGGTGCCGATCGTGCCGGTCAGGCAAAAGCGCAGCCAGTCCTTGCAGGCCAGTATATGCCCGATACGCCCATAGCGGGCCGGTTCGTGCTCCCTGATCCAGGCGAGCAGCGCCGACGGCGCCGAGACGTGGGGCGCCTGGCCTGTTCGCGCTAGCGCCTCTTCGAAGACCTGGTCCGCCGACCATCGCTCGACAATCTTGCCGGCGCGGCTATCGAGCGACAGGATTCCAGGCCCCAGCGGCCGACGATCCTTGTCGAGCAAATAGAGACCGTCGCCATGCGCGGTTGCCGCCACCGCCTTGATGTCGTCCGCCGGGCGGCCACATAGCGCGATCGCCTCCTTGATTGCGTCGGCGGTCGCTTGCCAGAGGCCGGCCATGTCGCGCTCCACCCAGCGCGCATGGGGCATCGATTGCGGAACCCGCCGACGCGCCACCGACAACTGCGTGCCATCGGCATCGAAGATCACCGCCTTGGTGACCGTGAGACCGTTATCGATTCCGAGCAAACTGGGCATGGGCGCCGCCGTTTTCAGCAACTGGTGAAGGGCGCTGCAAGGCAATCCTGCAGGTTGGGATAGGGATAACGGACATGACGACAATCAACGAGCAACGGTGATACCAAAGCGCCGCATCCGACGCGGCAAACAGACCATAGTAGCCTGTTAAATTAACGTCAACATGTGATATATTTTGTGGAAATGTCTGACGTAAGCTGAGACAAAAATTGCCATCCACTCGTACCGCATCGGATGCGGGACGAAGTTCCGGCCTTGCCGGTCCGATCATCCCCTGCTGCGAAATCGCCGCCTCAGGGCGCATGACCTGACCAGCTTTCCCTGGGTGGCTCCCCTGCCCGGCTCTCCGCTGATGTCGGACCTGCAGATGATCCTGATGAGCATCGGCATGTCGGACCTGAACATCCGCTATTCGGGAGGCTCGCTGATGAGCGTGATCAACTTCCTTGCCGAAACCGATGCGTTGGCCGTGCTGCCATTCTCCGTAGTCTTCGCGCAGCGCAAGGAGAGCCGGGTTACGGTGCTGCCCTATGAAATCCCGCAGCCCAGCCGCTCACTCGGTATCCTTCGCCGGGTCAGCGGACCACGCTCACCGGCGGCAGAGCGCTTCGCGGGCCACGTCACGACCGCCTTCGAAAACCTGAAGCACATCATTAAACGGCATGAGAATGCCGTTGTCTGGGGACGGTAAACCAGCCTCGCTATTCGAATGATGCGGTAGCGTCACACAACGCGCATGTTTCCTCCAGCCGGAGGCGCTTCATCCCCGCGTCGCCGGTTAGGCTCGACGGCCGCCCGCCCCCAAAAGCCGTCGGGCCGCCAGAAATCCCGATATCCTATTGGTCACGCCCTCCTCCACCTCGCCATCACTGCGTAAACGCTTTGGACATCTGATCCGCAAAGGGTTTCAACAGATAAGACCAGACATTGCGTTCGTCGGTGCGGATATGAACCTCGGCGGGCATACCTGGCCTCAGCACCTTCGCTTCGGTCAGGCAGCTCGATTTGCTTTCAACCTTGATACGCGCCGAAAAATAGGAAAGCTGACGTTGCGGGTCTTTAATCAGATCTGCCGAGATGTGTTTCACTGACCCTTGGCAGACCGGAGTGGTTCCCACGTCGAACGCCGGAAAACGGATCGACACCGGCTGCCCAGGCCGGACATCGTCGACCCGCGACGGAGGGATCAGCGCGTCCACCACAAGATCGTCGGCATCAGGTACGATGGTCATAAGCATCTCGCCAGGCGCGATAACGCCGCCGACGGTATGGACAGCCGATTCCTGTATCGTTCCGGACTGTGGCGCGCGGATCGTTGTCTTGGTCAGTTCATCCTGCGCCACAATCCTCCGTTCGTTGAGTTCGGTCTGCTTGGCTTCCGTCTCGCGGAGTTCGGTCGTCACGTCAGTGCGCCTTTGGTCATCCAGCTGCAGCATCTGCAACCCCGTTTCGCTGATGCGCGCCTGGGCTTCAGCTACTGCTGCAGCGAGGCGACCCGATTCTCCCCTGGCCCGGGTGGCATCCAACTTGATGTTGCTTACCCTCTCCTTGGAGACGAGTTTTTTGGCGTAGAGGGAATCAACGTCGGCGAAATCCTTGCTCAGCAGGGCAACCGATTCATCCACCGCGCTCTGTTGCGCTTTAAGACCGTCGATCTGACGTTCAAGTTGCTGGGATTGGCTTCTCAGCTGCGCCTTCTGTCCAGCCAAAGCCGAAGAGCGCGTTTCAAAGAGAGCGCGTTCGCCGTTGACGAGCGCAGCCAGCTCCGGTTGGTTCATTCGCGCTTTCAGGCCGACCGGCAGCTGCATTTCCGCCAAGCCCGTGCGCTCGGCCTCCAGCCGGGCGAGGCGAACGGTCGCGCGATCGAGATCCTCGCTGATGATTTGCAGGTTCGCGCGTGTCAGCGTGTCATCCAGCCTGACCAGCACGTCGCCGGCTCGTACATGATCTCCGTCCTGCGCGAAGATCCCGCCCACTGTTCCTCCGGTTTGATGCTGGACCTTCTTGACGTTGCTTTCTACCACCACGGTGGCCGGTGCAACCACGGCGCCGGCGATCTTGGTCAATCCCAGCCACAGGCCGCCGCCGAGGACCAGCAGACCTGTAATCACCAAGCCGAATATCAGGTTGGCCCGTATACCGTCCGGCAGATCTGGCGAGCTCACGGCAGGCCCTTTGCTGCCACGAAGGGTCCGGGCAAAGGACGAGAAGGTGACGAATGTTTCGAGCAGAGCCTCATGCATGCCCGGCAACCCCCGGTATCGGCGCCAAAGAAGATGGCCGAGGTGAAACAGGCGGTGAAGGTCGGAGCACGTTCGCCAAGACCTCCTCGCGCGAGCCAAAGGCATGAACCGTCCCATTCGACATAACCAGCACCTGATCGATGTTGGCGAGTGCCGAGGGACGATGCGCAACGACAATGACGATGCCCCCGCGCTGACGCACTGCCCGTATGGCGCCGGCCAGGGCAGCGTCTCCATCCACGTCGAGGTTCGAGTTCGGTTCGTCGAGCACGACAAGGAACGGCTCGCCATAAAGTGCTCGGGCGAGACCCACGAGTTGCCTCTGCCCTGCCGACAGGGCTGCTCCCCCCTCCCCGATGCGGGTCTGAAATCCCTGAGGGAGTTGCATGATCATTTTCTCGACGCCGGCGGCTCTTGCCGCCGCAAGGACGCCTTTTGGATCCGTCTTGCCTCGGAACCTCGAAATGTTGTCTGCTACCGTGCCGTCAAACAACTCCACATCCTGCGGCATGTAGCCGATATGGGCGCCGAGATGTTCCGAGTTCCATTGATCGAGAGAGGCGCCGTCCAATCTCACCGAGCCATGGAGCGGCTTCCACACCCCGACCAACGAACGGGCCAGCGTCGTCTTGCCGGAGCCGCTCGGGCCGACGACGGCCATTCCAGCCCCCCTCGACAGGTGGAAACTTACATTTACAACGGTCGGTCTTGTCAGGCCGGGCGGCGCGACTGTCAGTTGCTCGACGGCAAATCGTGCCTGTGGACGAGGCAATTCCATCGGATCGTCCTGACTGCCAAATGCAGCCATGACAGCTGCCAGCTCGCTATAGCTGCGCCGGGTCGATAGAAAACCTCTCCAGTTTGCAATCGCCGCGTCAACTGGGGCCAAGGCCCGGCCGAGCAATATGGAAGATGCGATAATCACCCCAGGAGAAGCTTCACCACCTATGACCAGGTAGGCACCGAGCCCCAGAACGCCGGATTGCAGACCCATGCGAAGCGCCTTCGAGAAGGAACTGGCGCCACCGACGACATCCGAGAGGCGCTCCTGCTGACCAAGATATGCGCGGCTGACGTCGCTCCAGCGTCGAGCCAGTCGACCAGAAAGCCCCATTGCATGAACAACCTCGGCGTTGCGCCGGGCGGAGTCGGCAAGCGCCCGTTGCGACGACAAGTCTTCGGAGGCGCGCGCGGCCGGACCACGGCTAAAGACTTCCGCAACCGCCGTCAGGAGGACCACGGCGATCGCGCCGACGGTTGCCAACAAGCCGAGCAAAGGATGGAGCAAATAAATGATCACCAGATAAAAAGGGATCCACGGAGCGTCGAAGATGACCGTCGGTCCCGTTCCGGAAAGAAAGCCGCGCAGTCGGTCAAGATCGTGCAAAGGCTGCAGACGGCCCGCATCACGTCCTGCCTTGAGCGGCAAGGACAGGGAGATGGAGAACACCTTTTCCTGCAAATTTCTATAGAGAAGACTGCCGATGCGGACCAGCACGCGAAGCCGCACGAAATCCAGGAGCCCGTAGACCGCATACAAGCCCAGCATGCCGATCGTGAACCCCACCAGGGTGGGAACGCTCTGCGACGGCAGAACGCGATCGTAGATCTGCAACATATAAACCGAACCGGTCAGGGCGAGAATGTTTATCACTGCCGAAAACAGCGCCACGCCAAGCAGCCCAGGCATGCAGGCGAGAATGGCGGAACGCAGCTCGGGAGAACCGGCCCCCGATGTTTTCATGACCAGCGGTCGTTCGCGCGACACTGCCGCGCCGTTACTTCCGTAAATTGTGATGGCTCAAACCTTTCTTGGTGCGCATAGCAGCCGCTATCCGTCGCCCCCCTTATTACGCTCTGCTTACATACGTCGACTTTGAGGAAAATGCAGCGGATTCGTGGCGCAGGACCAACGAAACGCGACCCGCAGCGTGCACAGGCTGGGGATAACTCCCCCAAAAAACGGCAATTCACGCTAGTAACGCAGTCCAGAATGGAACACGCAAAAGGGGCTTATGTCCTTGCTTCCACACACTTTCAAAGACGCCACGGTCGTTGACACAAAATACCTGATGCGGAGCAACAACTTAGATCAATCAAACCTTTTGTCGTTCTGTATTCTGTATTTGATCTCGCCCCGATACACCAATCACCCGAGCAGACCATCAGTCTCCCAGACTTCCAGAGGCGGCAAATTGACGACCGTCAGGCCGGCACGCCGGATCGTCATTCAAACGGAGGAGGACGGTGATCGAGCCTGACGTATTGTGTTTAACGCATGCGCAGGGATGGCGACTGGAGGGCTCGTTCACCTCGGGGCGCTGGCCGACGGGTTCGAACCCGCCCCATCTGTGACGGCTGCCAACCTGCCCAAGGAGGCGGATCGCGCCTTCGCCATCGTCGTTATCAGAGCGGACGCCGCGTTAGCCGGTGCGTTATCCGCCTAGTGGGGTGTTGCGTGGAAAAGAAGTATCGGAAATTAAGAAGAGCTGTCTGGGAAACGATATATAGGGTCAGCTTGATAACCCCGAATTTCTACGTTCTGAACTACCCCATAGCAGCAGCGGGATTCTTTAACGGGAACAATAGGTTCCCAAGACGGGTTTCCAGTCAATCGGCTACGATAAATGATTTTATATTTGACAGAATGATACGAAATAGATGGGGATACCTGGAGAAGATTTGCGTTGATAAGCATTATGCTAAATACATAGCTAGTGGAATCGCAGGCCTTAAAATCCCAAAGACGATCTCTGTATTCAAGATAGATAGAAATACGACGGCAGATGACATTTTACTTTGGATCCAGCCTTTCCTCGGACGTCATTTCGTGATGAAACCGACCCATTCCTCTGGAAAAATTATATTCCTCGACAAACCGCTCAATAGGAAAACCATAGAGGAATTCTTAAATTTCTCTAAGAGGTCGTACTTCAATATTGGGCGAGAGACACAATATTATAAAATGGAAAAGAAATTAATTGTCGAAGACAACATTTCTACTGGTGGTGAATTAAGTGACTACAAATTCTTTTGCGTTCGCGGCAAGGCAATTTATCTTCAGGTCGACGTCGGTAGATTTGTTGATCATAAAAGGGCTGTCTTTTCTCTTCCGGATTTTAAGCAGATTGATGTCATGTATGGTTATGAACTGCCAGAAAACGTAGAAAGGCCGGAAAATCTCGAAAAAATGATCGAGATCGCGGAAACGATATCTAGGGATGTTGAGTTTGTCAGGGTCGATTTGTACAGCATTAACGGTGACATATATTTTGGAGAGATGACTTTTTCTCCATGCGCTGGGTCGGATCATATTTCAAACGAGAGTTGGGCCATCGATTTTTTAAATAGGATCAAGGCAGAAAGTGCTCCTAAAGCAGCGATAGGTGGCCGCTTCACGCCGCAAGCGGCACGATCTTTCGACCGTCAAGTTGGCGGGTGAGCCGCGAGGGCGTCAGCGCAAGCCTCGGTTCATGTGCCGAGGCATCCTCAATGGCTTTCCCTTAGTTGGGGATAACCCGGTTGGAAAAGGCGGATATTTCCCAATCACGCGGCTCAACAATGAGCCGGATGAGAGGGGCTTATGTTGTTGTTGCGGCACTGTTTTAAAAGACTTCGGTTGACCCGAAGCGGAACATCTCCTGCTGTGCAGCAATCCTGTCGGCGATCAAAGATTCTATCCAGCGGGTGTCGTATTTGATTTGGGCCTAATATGCGCCGTCAACTAAGCAGACGTGGGGCATAACCGAATCAACCAAAGGATTTTTGGATGACACTCCACTACGCGTCCGGTGGATCAGCCGCCGAGATCGCAACCGCCGGATTCAATCTGGCTGATGTTCAGTACGTTTCGCAAGTCAATGCCTTGCCGGATGGCATGAAAGGCTTGGTTTATCTCGGTGAGCACGACGGAGTAACTTCGTCTTTCATTGATAAAGTCACTCCCTTCATAGGTAATCCAAATGTTTTCGGGTTTTACCTTAGCGACGAGCCTGATCCGACAGGCAAGTGGGGCAGCTACGCAACCGCTGCAAACCTAAAGGCGGAATCCGACTGGATTCATTCTCATGTTCCCGGCGCCAAGACCTTCATCACGATGATGAACTTGGGCACGGATGGCTCGCCGAGCTACATGAACCCGAACGACCCGGCCCACGCCGCTTACAATCCGGCGAATACGGGCATCGATTTCTACGGTATCGGCTATTACCCCATCAACAACACTTCGGCTCCCGACTACACCCATATCGACAAGATGGTTGCGGCTGCCGGTGAAGCAGGCATCCCGATTGACAAGATCGTCCCGCTTTACCAAGCGTTCGGTGGTGGCAACTGGGAAACCAGCGCTGGCGGCAAGTTTGTCATGCCCACCGCTGCCCAGGAGCAGGCCATGATTGATCGTTGGGCCGCACTGGTTCCGTCGCCGGCCTTTGACTATACCTATAAATGGGGAACGCAGAATGGCGACACCGCGCTTGAAAGCGCCTCGGAACTGAAAGCCTTTTTCCTCCAGCACAATCTCGAGGGCACCCATGCCCCGGTCTCGCCCCCGGTTAGTGATCCTGCCACGCCCCCGGTCAGTGATCCGGTCGGCACACCGACCACACCTCCTACTCACGTCGGCACCCCTGCTCCCACCGCGCCGGCCCCGTCGGGAAGCGATCATGTCTTCCATGGCACGCGCGGCGCAGACGTTTTCCACGCAACCAGGGGCAATGACAAATATCTCGTCAACAATGCTCATGACAAGGTCATGGAAGCGCCAAACGGGGGCTTCGACAAGGTCGCGGCCTCGGTGAGTTACGCTCTTACGGCGGGATCACATGTCGAGCAGCTCTCCACCGCCAATTCGGGTGGCAGGGCGTCCATCAACCTGACCGGCAACGAATTCGGTCAAGCCATCTATGGAAATGGTGGTGCCAACAAGATCAATGGCGGCGGTGGCGCCGACAAGATGACCGGCTATGGCGGCAATGACACCTATTACGTCGACAATGCCCACGACAAGGTGGTGGAGCAGAGAGGAAGCGGCCTCGACAAGGTTCTTGCCTCGGTGAGCTTCGCTCTTTCGGCTGGCTCGCACATCGAGCAACTCGCAACCACCAAGGCGTCCGGCAAGGCCGCCATCAATCTGACCGGCAACGAATTCGGACAGACCATTCACGGCAATGCCGGTAACAACAAGATCGACGGTGGCGGCGGGGCCGATACGTTGACCGGGCACGGGGGCAGAGATGCCTTCGTGTTCAGTACCGCCCTTGGTTCTGGAAACGTCGACAGGATCACTGATTTCAACAAAGCCCAGGACAAGATCCACCTCGACCATTCCATCTTTGCCGGTCTCGATCAGGGGGGCCTCTCGTCGGACGCTTTCTTTGCCGGCAAAGCGGCGCATGACAGTTCCGATCACATTATCTACAACAGTTCGACCGGAGCTCTTTCTTTCGACAGCGACGGCGTCGGAGGCGCAAACCAGATCCATTTCGCGAGCCTCTCTCCGCATCTGTCGATTACCGCATCGTCTTTCCTGGTCACCTGACGCTCCAGCGACGAATGCCTTAAAAGGTCGGCGAGGTCTTGGGGCCTCGCCGACAGTCGTTTGGGCCGAGCGTCCGAACTTCGCGCCCATCAGCGAGCCGCGGAGCTCAGGTCCGCCACGCCTTACTCCAGCCACTCATCGTGCCCACTTCAGGCAATGCCGTGGGCGCGTCCCGGTGAGACTGCGTCGGCAAGACAGGAGGGACATTAGCGCTCCCCACTGCGAGGGAATCTCGCCTCACTGGTCCTACCCCTTTCCAAACATCATGGTGTCATTCAAACGGACGAGGACAGGAACCCGGCCTCCCCATAGCGTGCACTCGCGCGGGATGCGCTCATAGGTGATGAAACCGGGCCGTGGCAGCATCGAGAGCGTCAGTTACTCGATTGCCCGCCGTGTGCGCTGGGGAGAGGCAGATGAACCCACATCTGGTCTGCGTGGGAGGCGAGGATCACGCCTTGAGAGTTCCCTTCCTCATCGCGCTGCGAGAGAAAGGCTTTCGCGTTACGGCGGTCTCGAGCGGTTCTCCCGTACCGTTTTTAAGGCATGACATTTCGCATCACAGGTTCTCCTTCGACCGGTTTGCATCTGGCGGCGGGGAATGGCGTGCTCTCGGAACGATGCGCCGATTGATGCGGGAGCTTCGGCCCGACATCATCCAGAGTTTCGACACCAAGCCAAATCTGTTGACGCCCCTTTCCATGCGGGGAACAGTTCCGGTTATTCGCACCATCAACGGGCTGGGCTGGACGTTCTCATCTCTGGCGCCTCGCGCTTTGGCCCTGCGTCCGGTCTATTGCGCGCTGCAATGGCTCGCGTCTTCGTGGACGGCGGCGACCGTTTTCCAAAATCGTGATGACCAACTGTTCTTCGAGCGCTTTCGGCTGACCGGTCGCGGAAGCTCGCGACTGATACGCAGTTCCGGAATCGATGTCGATGCGTTCGCAACGGTGCGCCATCTCGGGTCCTCGGCAACGAAGATGCGTAGGGAACTCGGCCTCCAGTCCGCCGAAGTGGTGATCTTTGTCGGCCGCTTGACCCGTCAGAAGGGTGTGGGAACCCTCCTCGAGGCGGTTCCTCGCGTCGTGGCCGAAAGACCAGCAGCACGATTTGTGCTTGTCGGCCCGCGAGAATCCGAAGGCTCATTCGCAATCGACAAGTCCGAGATCGACCGGCACGCATCTCATGTGCTGGCCTTGGGTCCACGACGCGATGTCGCTGATCTCCTCGGCATGGCCGATGTATTCGCCTTTCCCACCCAGTATCGCGAAGGAGTACCGCGTGTGTTGCTGGAAGCGGGGCTTTCGGGACTGCCAATCGTGGCTTCCAGGATGCCAGGCTGCAGAGACGTCGTCGAAGACGGGTGGAATGGCTACCTGGTTGCACCGCATGACGCCGATGCCCTTGCCTCGCGAACAATAGACTTGCTGTCCGACCGCGCTGGGGCAAAGGCAATGGGCGCCCGTTCCGCTGAACTTGTGCGGGAGCGATTTGCCCTGCCGTTGGTGGTCGATCAGTACTGCGATCTGTACGAAAACACACTCCGCGCGGGGCTTCCGCGACCGCTCCCTGCTGTCGCACTTGAGGGCAGCCTCGCAGATCACCGGGGCGGAGCACGTCAATGATCCGGGACGCCTTGCTCGCCCTGGGAGTTGCGATGTCCTACGCGACGCAACTGGCCGTTCCGGGATTGTCGCTCGGCTATGGCGAATTGTTCATCGCGATCTGGATCGCTCTGGCGATTGGACGAATATTCGCCGGGGGTCGTCTCCAGGTCACACCCGCTTTTGTCCAACTGGCGAGCTTCTGGCTGATCTTGTCGCTGGCTTTGGGAATCGGCACGATCGTCGGCTACCTGACCACCGTCCTTTACTTGACCGGGCTGGTACATGACGTGATGGCCTACATGCTGCTGGCCGGCTTCACATGCCTGGCGGCCGCGGAGCCCGACGCCGATCGTCACCTTCGCCGCAGTGCCTGGTGGGTGATCGCCATCGCCAATGGAAGCTTCGTAATTCAGCTGGGATTGGCATTTGGGGTGGCCCACCAGCCCGGCGTCGACCCCTGGTTCTGGGACAGATTCCGTGGCTGGTCCGAGAACCCGAACCAACTTGCGCTCTATTGCGCGCTTTTTGGCCCCCTGGCTTTGCACCTTGCCACGACCACCCGCAACCCATGGCGCCGTTTGCTCGCATTCTCCAGCCTGATCCTGACCTTTTATGTCGGCCGGCTGACGAAGAGCGACACCTATCTCTACACCAGTATCCTGAGCTGCCTCGTCTTTCTCGGATTGCGGCTTCGTGCATGGATCGCAACAAGCGGTCGCGCCAGCCTGCCCCGCTTGGCAGCAATTGTGCTGTTGGCGGGTTCCTTGCCTTTAGCGCTGGCGATGACGCCGTACGCGCTCACCGAAGAGGCCAGCGTCGCCCATTTTGCCAAGAGCCTTACCAAGGACCAGGGTGGGGAAGCGACACTCGAAACATTCGAACTCCGGCTCTATCTGTGGCAGGATGCGGTGGAAACGGGGTTGAAATCCGGGTCCCTGGGATTAGGCCCTGGGCCTCACCTCGAGCGCCCGCCCGTCGCCGACCGTCAATTTCTACAGCGCCCTTTCGAGGCCCATAACACCGTTCTTGACCTTTACCTGCAGGGCGGATTGCTTGCGGTGATGGCATTGGTCTGGATCGTGGGAGCCGCAATGTCGGTTGCCTGGCGAGCGGGCTTCGACGCGCTGCTGGTGCTCGGTGCGTCGACGATAATCTTCAGCATGCCTCACCTGATCATCCGCCATCCGATCGTGTGGTTTTCGCTGGCTTTCTGCCTCGTTGCCGGAAATCCGACCGCACTTCGGCCGCAACTTGCCGAGCCCAGGGTGCCCTAAATGTGTGGGATCGCCGGAATTCTATTGGCTTCCGATGCCACAGACATAAAGCCGCTCCAAGCGATCGGGCGGATGACCGCATCGCTGCGTCACCGGGGCCCGGATGGCGAAGGGCTCTGGGCCGATCGCGAGGCTGGAATCGCATTGGGCCACAGGCGATTGGCAATTGTCGACCTGTCAGCCGCCGGGCACCAGCCGATGCATTCTGCCAGCGGCCGGTACGTGATCACTTTCAACGGTGAGATATACAATTTTCGCGATTTGCGTCGCGAACTCGAGAGTGCGGGCCAAACCTTTCAAGGCGCCAGCGACACCGAAGTGATGCTCAGCGCAATCGAGCATTGGGGGCTTGAAACCGCCCTCAAACGCTTTGCCGGAATGTTCGTGTTCGCATTGTGGGATCTGAAGACAAGAAGCCTTTATCTGGCCCGTGACAGGATGGGCAAAAAGCCCCTCTATGTTGCTTCGACCCGAGACGCATTGGTCTTCGCCTCTGAGCTGAAGGCGATCAACACCTTTCCGGGCTTCTCTCCCGACCTTGATCTTGATGCCGCGGCGGCAATGCTTTCAACGGGATGGGTGCCGGACCATCTCTGTATCTGGCGAGGCGTGTTCAAACTGCCGCCTGGTTCCGTCCTTTCCATCACCGCGGCGAATTATGCCGAAGACCGCAGCGCGGACCGTCTTTCCCAACGCATTCACCGCTGGTGGTCACTGGCTGACGTTGCAGCCGATGGGCGACGGAACCCCGCTACCGGCACCGACGAAGATCTGGTTGACGAACTGGACAACCGGCTTCGGCTGGCCGTGCGGGAACGCATGATCGCCGACGTCCCTCTGGGTGGCTTCCTGTCGGGCGGGATCGACAGCTCAGCCGTGATCGCCCTGATGCAGGCTCAATCCTGCAAGCCGGTTCGCAGTTTCACGATCTCGTTCGCAGAGGGCGGCTTTGATGAAGCTCCATACGCAGCGGCCGTTGCCCGTCATCTGGGCACCGACCACTCCGAACTTCACCTCTCGCCCAGCGCCGCACGTGACGTCATTCCCGAGTTGCCGCAGGTCTGGGATGAACCCTTCGCCGATGAATCGCAGATACCGACCTTGCTCGTTGCCAGGCTCGCTCGTCAGCACGTCACCGTAGCGCTGTCGGGCGACGGCGGTGACGAATGCTTCGCAGGATACGGCCGCCACTTCATGGCGGAGCGGTTGAAACGACACCTGCGCCTGCCCCGACAACTGCGCCGAACCTTGGCGGCAGGGGCAGGCTTTTTCGCACGCGCAGGACGCGACGATGTCATCGGCAAACTGCCACTCTCTGCGAGCGCGAGGCATTTTATCCGGAGCGACCGGATGGAACGTCTCGCCCGGCTGCTCACGGCATCGAATGAAGACGAATTGTTTCAGCGGCTGGCGCGGCCACAGGCTGAAAACCTGGGACGTCAGCGGCCCACCGAACCAATCTACGGCCACGGCGGTCCGCCGCTTGACGACCTGCTCTCCCGTCTTCTGTGCGATGACATGGCGGGGTACTTGCCTGGCGATATCTTGGTGAAGCTGGACCGTGCCACTATGGCCAACAGCCTTGAGGGCCGGTGTCCTCTGCTTGACCACCGCGTTGTCGAATTCTCCTGGCGGCTGCCATCCAACATGAAAGTTCGTGATGGCGCCGGCAAATGGATTCTTCGTCAATTGCTACGCCGCTATCTCCCGCAGCACCTGATCGAGCGTCCGAAACAGGGCTTCGATGTCCCTATCGCAGCATGGCTGCGGGGTCCGCTGCGCAACTGGGCCAGCGATCTTCTCGCCGACATGCGAGCAGAAAGCAGTGACGTATTGGACGCTGCGAAGATCGACGCCTGCTGGCGCGATCACATTGATGGCCAGAACCGCTCGCGCGAATTGTGGTCCGCATTGATGTTCCAGGCCTGGCGGAGCCGAGCCAACCGGCAAGCACAGCAAACCGGCCCAATTCATGAACCCGATCTGGCAGGAGTATAAAATGGTAGGTTCCGCAATCAGCCCGATCCAGCTGCCACGGATCAATCAACCACCAGCACCGGTTCTCGAAGGCAGAGTGCACGTGCGGTCATTGCGCGAATATGTCGAGCCGGCCACCGCGTCGCACCAACTCTTCGTGATTCTGGCAAGGCGAAAATGGTCTATTGTTGCCTTCGCTGTGTTGGGCGGGCTGCTGGCGGGGTTGCTGGGAAGTCTTCGCCCGGTTCTCTACGAGGCAACTACTCAGCTTATCATCGACGCCCCATCGCGCGGTTCACTGCCCGTCGGCGCCCCGTCTTCGCAGGACCTCGTCGATTCAAGCATAGATGACCACATCACGATGCTATCGTCGCAAGACCATCTGCGCCGCGTCATGGCGGCACTGCGCAAGACAGGTGCGGCTGAAACCGGACAGGACAATTCCGCTAGCGGGAATTCCCGGCTTGAGCCGTCTGCCATCCCTCCCCCGAGGACACGCTCGCTTGCCGGTGGTCTACTGGACCGACTGTGGCCAGGAGCGGACAAAACAATCAGCGATTCACAGGCCGAGGATGCCTCCGAATTGAGAGCCTTGCGGCAAGGAATGCGGGTCGGGCAGGAGCTGCGATCGAGAGTAGTCTCCGTCGCTTTCGCCGATGACAGTCCCGCGCGGGCGGCGCTCGTGGCCAACACATTCGCTCAGGTCTATGTCGACAATCTGATAAGGAGAAGGCAGGCATCCGACCAGCAAGAACTCGATGCGATCACCACCAGCCTGCCCAGGCTGCAAAACGATCTGCAGGCAGCGGCCGACCGCCTTGAGAAATATCGGTTGAGCCACGGAGCCATCGACCAAGGCTCGGCGGACAATGCAGCCAGGGAACGGGCCGACCTCAGCCAGCAATTGTCGATGTCAAACGCAGATCTCGCCGCTGTGGAAACTCGGCTGCGACATGTTCAGGAGCTTCGAGCGCAGGGGGCTTCTTTCGTCTCCGTGGCCGAAGCCATTGGCGGGCCTGAACTTGCCGATCTCGCGGCTCGACAGGCTCGCGCGCCTGCGGACCAAGAACTCAGAAACATGACCGAAAGCAAGGTCGAACAAGGCATCGACAAGATTGCTGCGGACGCAAACATTTTCCGTGCCCAGATCGCCACTCTTGAGAGCCGGAAGGCCATTTTGGATGCGGTCATGGCCGACACCGCCAGCCGGCTTTCCGGGTTGCGGGTTCTCGAGCCGCAGGTCAGTTTGCTGACCCAGCGATACAACGAACTTCTTGGCCGGCAACAGGATTTGACGCGGCGTATCGGAGTTCCCTCGGCTGGAATTTCCATCCTATCGGCGGCATGGCCGCCGACCATCCCGCAGACCTTGCCCGCCATCTTCCTTGTTCCGCCCGGGATGATTGTGTTCGCTATACTGGGCGCGATTTTCGTCACGATGCGCAATCACTTCGATCGGACTTTCCGCGGTGAGACCGAGGCGGAAGCGGTGCTCAAGGTTCCATGTATGGGGCAGATTCCCGAAGCAGGCAGGGTGCATGCCAAACGACTGCGAACCCTTGTCCTGGGCGAGCGCAGCTCCGCCTATAGCCGCGCCGTGACGTCGTTGCTGATTGCTGCGGCGCCCAATGCGCTGAGGGCTCGTTCGTCGTACACGGCGCTTGTCACCTCCAGCGTCCCGGAGGATGGGGGGACCGAGCTCGCATGGAGTCTGGCGCTGGCCGGCACGCGGATGGGCGGTCGTGTTCTCTTGATCGATCTTGAACGCAAGGGCGTTCAACTCACGCTCGAGTTCCTGCATCAGTTCAGCGAGCGCAAGAGCCGCCATTCCTTCGCTGACTATGTCTGCAATCGCAGCAACCTGGAAAACGCCGTGGCCAGTCTGCATGAAATCGGCATCGACGTGATGACCGCTGCTCCGTCGGACGATCTGCTGGCGGTGTTGTCCTGCGAGGATGGGGGCAAAGTGATGGCGGATCTGCACTTGACCTATCGCATCGTCATCATAAACCTGCCGTCGGCGCTCGGGCGGCCGGAAGCCAAATTTCTGGCTGGATGGGCTGATGCGGTGCTTTTTGCCGTCCGATGGAGGAAAACGCCACGTACCCTCGCTCGCGGGGTGCTGGAACTCCTTCAGGGCAACGGTTCTCTTGCGGTACCCGTCGGCAGCGTCCTCACGCAAGTGAACTTGAAAAAACATGCCGGATATCGGCTCGAGGATAGCGCCGACCTCTTGCGCGAGCAGATAGCATGACCAAGCACAGGCTCGTCCTTGGGCCGCGGACGATCCGGGGGCGGTTCATCCAGGGAGCGGCCCGGACGATTCAGGGTGCAGCCTGTCCGCAGAGCGCGTCATTCAGGTGAATGATGGCAAGGTTCGGTGTGCATCGTAGGCTGCGGCAATCCCCGATATTTGCCTCCCTCGGAAGCGCGAACCGATGGCACTGAGCGACCTTCTGAGACCCAAGATGGTTCCCGCGGCCGACACAGCCATCATCGCTGTTCGGCCGAGCACGATCGGTTCGATCATTCGTGCAGCTGGTGAAGTGTCGGCGATGGCAATTGTCGGCCAACTCACCCTTCTTGCTGCGATTCCGGTCTTGGCGCGGCTCTATTCGCCTGCGGATTTCGGCATCTTTACGATTTATCTGTCGATTGTGAACATACTCGCCGGGGTCGCAGCATTGCGCTTCGAGGCGTCACTCTATGGGGTTAAGGGGAGCGCCCAGGCCTATGTGACGGTCAAGCTTATCCTTTTGGCTGTGTTCGTGACCACCGTCCTGGCCTTTTCGGCCGGACAGATGCTGTCGAACCTTGCTCCCAACCGCCTCGGTTCGCTCGCCTGGCTCATTCCGATCGGAATGGGAGGCGCAGGTCTGGTCGAAGCCATGAACTGCTGGAGCCTGCGTGCCGGGCTTTTGCGCGACTTTGCCCTTGGGCGGCTGATCCTGCCGGCGAGCATGGCTGCACTGCAATTGGTTTTCGGCATCGCCAACCTCGGCGGCGAAGCGATGATCCATGCCCATATTTTGAGCCAGTTCGTCTTTATCGGGTATATCGGTTATCGGGTGACGAGCTGGGAGGATTTGCGCGGCATCGCCCGGGCACCTTGGCGTGCGGTGTTCGAAAAGGCCCGGCGGGAATACAAATTTCCTCTGTTCGATATCCCCGCAACACTCGCGAGCATAGCGATCAACAATCTTCCGGCAGTTCTTGTCGGTGGGCTGTTCGGCACCGCATTTGCCGGATATTTGGGCGTGGCAACGCGCCTGGTTACCGGTCCAGTGACGCTGATCGCTTCACC
The DNA here is from genome assembly GCF_003998485.1 of Mesorhizobium sp. M7A.F.Ca.CA.001.04.2.1. Lineage (NCBI taxonomy): Bacteria > Pseudomonadati > Pseudomonadota > Alphaproteobacteria > Hyphomicrobiales > Phyllobacteriaceae > Mesorhizobium > Mesorhizobium sp. M7A.F.Ca.CA.001.04.2.1. The sequence goes on along the minus strand of NZ_RZQT01000017.1, from coordinate 40,150 downwards.
GCTCAGCAATGTTTTTGTCGCCGAAGCAAACCAGAACAACAATCGTGGACACCTGCTTGGCGTGGCACGCGGGCTTCTCCTGCTGGCTGCCGGCTTTACCGCGGTGCCGATATTGCTGCTTGGACTCGCCGCGCCCTATGTGGTCGTTCCGCTCCTGGGCGAGCCTTGGATGCCCACCGCGGAAATCATGACCGCACTGGCGCTGATGGGCGCGGCACAAGCGTTGTCTACTCCGCTTAGCGACGTTCCCGCTCTGTTACGGCGGCAAGGAACAAGACTGGTCATCGACCTCGTACGAGCAGTTCTCGTGTTTGGCCCGCTGCTCGCCGGCGCCCAGGCGGGCTGGCAGCCAGTCACCGTCATCTATTTCATGGCCGCCGGCGGCGCGTCGGGTTTCGCTCTGAAAATGGCAGCATCGCTGTATTTGTTGACCCACGACCCTCAACCAGCAGGCGCTGCAACGTGCATCCAACATGAATGTCTCGAGGAAAAAACACCATGAATTCGTCGTCGGTTGACAATCTTCAAGCGGCAGTTGCGGTCACCCAGCATGACCGTGCCGATGTCTCATGGTCACGCCCTTTTATCTCTGTCGGGATACCAACCTTTCGCCGGCCCGATACGATCCGCAGGGCGATCGACAGCGTCCTGGGTCAGGATTACTCCGATTGGGAGTTGGTCGTGAGCGACGACGAGGGACCGGAGGGCGAGACCTGGGCTATCGTGACCGACTATGCACGAAGCGAACCTCGCATCCGCATCATCGAGAACAGCCGAGGTCGCGGTCAGGTGGAGAACACCAACAACGCTATGCTGGCTTGCTCTGGACGGTGGATCAAGTTACTGCACGACGATGACTGGCTTGCGCCAGGTGCACTCAGGACATTCGCCGAAGTTGCCAAACAGCACCCGTCGGTCGCCTTCATGACGTCAGCCGCAAACATAATCGAGGACAAGCGAGTGAGATTTCGCCAAGTCCCCAAGGAGCAGGAAGCGATCTCCCTTTATTCCAGCCAGCAGTGCCTGATGGACCTCTATCTGGTGCGCGCGACACGCTGCCTGGGGATCATTCCATCCACATTGCTGATCAACAGCGACGTCATTCGTGCCGGCTGCTTGATGCGCACGCACAAAGAGATTCCGGCCGGAGTGGATCAACTGTTCTTCGTCGATCTAGCCAGCCATGGGGACATGGTGGCGATAAGCGATCCGCTTACCTTTTATGATGCAACGAGCCATCCAAGCATTACCACGTCAAAGAGTTTCCGCGAGGTCGACGAAGTGACTCTCGCCGTCAAGCAGCTTAACTGGAATCTCATCAAAGACCGCAACCATCTCCCGCCTCCCGAGACATTGCTGCGGGCGCTGCGGGTTGCTCGTATTCCCATGCGGTTCCACCAGCAGTCCTGGTTGACCACGTTCCTGGATGGGATTCAGATCTTCCGGCCTTCGGTCATGAAGGTGGCGGGCTGGCACGTGCTTAATCACGTGTTTGCAATCCGCCCAAGATTGGGCCGGGTGCGCACGCGACGGCGGTAAGGTGAGGCTGGCCGACAAGCACATCAGCGACAGATTGCGCGCACAAGCCTGTTGTGCGCGCGCATGGTAAAGGCGTTTGCCTCACGGCAAAACGCATATGCGCCCAAGAAGAGCTACCAGTTCCGCCTGTCGCCGTGTTTCGGTCTTGGCGAACAGCGACGCCAGCTGCGACCTTATCGTGGTCCGGCTCAAGCGCCGCTTGCGGGCTATTTCCAAAGGGGCATCGCCCTGCGCCAAGCGCAGTGCGAGCTGCGTTTCGGCACTCGTCAGACCAAACATTCTTTGCAGCGTCTGGGGATTTGGCCCGGACCTGTTTTCACGATCCAGCAGCGCCACGATGCTTGTCGCGTCAGGCGTTGCTATGCCCTTCTCGTTCAATATCAGGGGCCTGTCGCCCATGCCTCGGATCACCACCCATGAAAGCGTGCCAGGAGAAAAATTGCCCGGCACGTTTGCGATCAGCCGTCTCAGCGCAGCAAATACCTTGCTGGCCGTATCGGCTGCCTCGCCTTCGCGCTCCAAGGTGTTTTGAGCGGCTGAATTCCACTCCATGACCTTCCTGTCGCTGTTCAGGATCAGGTAGCCACAACCGATGCGATCAAGCATTCTCACAACAGATGCAAGGCTGCTCTGCCGTGGCTCGACAGCAACGCTGTCGAACCGTTGTGGTGCTTGATGCCAAGCGGAAGCATGGTCACCTTGCGTTCTCAAGGCGGAGACAGGCTTTCCCCCGAAACTTCCATATTGGCGACCAAGAATTCCATCATCTTGCCTACCAACCAGTGCCATTTTCTTACCTCCCGCAAAACGGCAACGCCTCCCAGTCAAAAGGAGGTGCCTTAAACATGTCAGTCAGGTCGCTTGGAGAGTAGCGGTCCGATCCGCCCCCGACATCGGACAAAATGCGCGCTACAATCCCGGGGAACAATCCTGCGGTCGGACTAGTCTGTACGCTTTTCGGTCTAATCTCGACGGACTAGTCAGAAGGTTATAGTCTGGCATATGCGTTTGCATTCGCTCAGTTTGCATCCGAACAGCTCAGGCAAGTTGCTGACCCGCCTTGCCTCGATGTCGCTCCTGATAGCGACACTTGCGGTCGAGACAGCGCTGCCGACCTCTGTGGCATACGACATCGGCTTTTTTGAGTTTGTTCCCGCCATTATTGCCATCTCATATCTCGAAGATCGCATGATCGCTCTTGCGGCAACCTTTGTGATGGTTGCCGTCGGCTTATTGACGCGGGATGTCCTGCACCATCCAATCGATGTCGGCCTTTGGGTTCAAGCCATTCTGCTGCTGGTTGCAGGGGGGATGATCGCCCTGACTTTCCACCGGCAGAGGCAGGACTACCGCACCCTTTTGCAGGTTGCGGAGGCTAGACTCGCGGCCTTGGAAGCAACCGAAAACAGGTATCGCTGGGCATTCGAACGTGCCGCCATTGGCTTTGCCAACATGAATGAGAACGGAGAGTTGCAACGGTCCAACAAGCGTCTTTGTGAAATGACAGGGTATGTCGAGGAGGAGCTTTCAAGTCTGCCGCTCAGCGCACTCGTCCACCCCGACGACAACCACACCTTGGCGGAAGCGTTGACTCGCCTGAAAGACACGACTTCGTTCGGCTCCGAGATCCGTCTCCTGAGAAGAGACGGCACGATTTTGTGGACAAGATTGGCCCTGTCTTTGGCCGTGCCAGCCGATGCTCTCCCTCAAAGCATTTTTGTAGTGGTGGACGACATATCGGGAGAGCGAACCGCCCGCGAGGCACTCCGGGCTCAGAAGGAATGGTTGGACCTGGCGCTATCGTCAAGCCGGTTGGGAACATGGCGCATAGATTTCGAGAGCGGGTCCGTGAAGGGCTCAGCCGCGTTCTGGGAAATGATGGGGCTGGCACCCGCGCCGAGCCGTCCATTGCAGGAATTGACTGCGGTCGTTCACCCGGCCGACTTGCCTAATCTGATGGCCCCGGGAGAGCTTGCATCAGGCGCCGACTATGACGCTGAGATCCGCATCAGGCGAACTGGCGGACATATCCGCTGGATTGCTCTTCGGGGACGGGACGAATTGCGCGACGGTCGTGCACAGCGAATAGGAGTCGCCGCGGATCTCACCGATCGGCGCATAACCATTCTGCTGCGGGCTGCGGCGAAGAAGCGAGAGCGGGCTATGCTTGAACAGCGCCATAGGCTCAACAATCTGTTTCCGGTGATCACGGCGCTTGTGAATATGGTTGGTGCCCCCGACAATGATATCGCCAGCTATAAGCAGACACTGATCGAAAAGATCGGCGCACTCCAGGCGACGCATCTGCTTCTTTCACGCGATGGCAGCCTGTCGGCTTCCCTGCGTGACCTCATCGTTCAGGAGTTGCAGCCCTATATGGGGACGCATGACATTTCGATCAGTGGACCCGAAATAAAAATGGCTGAGGGTTCGGCTGAGAGCTTCGCAATGATCGTTCACGAGCTTACGACCAATTCCGTGAAGCATGGGGCTCTCGGCACTCCGGCAGGACGGATCGAGGTCGTGTGGCAATTCGTGGCCCAGGAGCCCGGCGCCGACATAGTGTTTGAATGGTCGGAATCGGGAGAGCGCCGGGTCTCCACCTCGGCTCGGCGTGGCTTTGGGTCGTTGATTATCGGAGCCGACGGTGAGCCTATCGTGGGCCACTCTTCCAAGCTTGAGATGCTGGATCACGGACTGAAATATTCGGTCCGGCTGCCGCCAAAAGCAATCGGCGCTAGTTGATGTCCCTGGCGGCCCATGTCTTCAGCAAAACCGCGGCTTCCGTCCGATTTCGTGCCCCAAGTTCGCGCAGGACGGCAGCCGCATGAATCTTCGTCGTCGCTTCTGCAATTTCAAGAGAGCGGGCAATCTCTTTGTTCGAGTAACCTTCAGCCATCAACCTGAGGACTTCCTTCTGTCTGGACGTAAGCCTGCCCAGATTGTTGACGCTGATGGTCCTGTGGGGCATTTGCGTGGGAGCCTCGGATGGAAGGCGCACCGACTCCTTGGACCTTTGTGAAAGAAGTGCCGGAACGTAAATGCGGCCAGCCAGGATTTCGTTCACCGCCAGGACCACCTCCTCGTCCGTTTGGGACTTTACGATATAGCCATGAAGTCCAATCGAGAGGGCAGTTAGAATCTCGGCGCGTGAATCGGTCCCTGAGACAATTGCAAACCGTGTGTCGGGATGAGCCGGTAAGACGTCGCGAAGGTCGTCCTGACCGGACAGTCCCGGCATGTTCAGGTCGATGATGGCGAGATCAACAGGCGCCTGATCTTCAAGCAAGCTTATGACGGTATCAAAACACGCCGCTTCGAATATTTCCAAGTCTGGAATGCCGGCCATCAAAGCCAGTCGCAGCCCACGACGATACAAGCCGTGATCATCGGCGATGATAATACGATACATGAACCACCCACCTTTTGGCAGCCCGCATGTGTCCCTAGCTGCCGAAACCTCCCTTTGGATGGACTGTACGGTGACCCAACACAGATCAGCCGCCCGCTGATCCCCCGTATGTCGACGCTCGCCGCCGCCCATCGGCACATTTCAACCTTCTAATATAGCTTACAATCGCACACATTTCAGGGCCAGATGTTGAAGTGTTTTTTTCGTACGAACGGTAGCGATGCCCTTCCGAGAAGGTCGTTGCCGGCGCCGGACATGTGAACAGTTCCCAGCTCTGATCGCCCTGCCGCGCCCATGCGCTGCCAACTGGAATATTGAATCAAAAGGCCGGGAAAGTGCCATTCAAATGCACGACGACGCCTTCTCAAGCGCCACTTACCATCGCTGCACTCCGGAGAGGCAAAACCAACACTGGCGTACCTTCCGGCCGGGTGGGTTGGACCCATCACACCGCGACAGTCGTATCAATAGGAGGACGAGATGAAAGCGGTCATTCAGTGCGGTGGAATGGGAACACGCCTTCGGCCTTTCACATCCATATTGCCCAAGCCTCTCATGCCGATCGGTGCTCGACCGGTTCTTGAATTGCTTTTGAAGTGGCTGCGGCGGAACGGCATTCAGGAAGTCTACGTCACGACCGGCTATCTGGGGCACTTGATCCGCACCGTATGCGGGGACGGATCCCAGTGGAATCTAAGGATACGCTACACCCAGGAACTGGAACCTCTCGGCACCATTGGCCCGCTCTCCCTGATCAGGGAGGAACTGGACGAGCCGTTCATTGTTCTCAATGGGGACGTACTTACCGATCTCAGTCTCAGCCGGTTTGTGGCATCACACCGCACACACACGGATCCAGTCACCATAGCCACCGCATCCCGCGTCATCAAGATGGACTTCGGCGTCATCGACGAGGTCGACAATACCGTTCAAGTATTTCGTGAAAAACCGACGCTATCCCATCTGGTAAGCATGGGAATATATTGCATGAATCCAGACGTTTTTCGTTTTATACCTGACGGCATCGCCTTCGGATTCGACGATCTCATGCTGCAGATGATGCAAAACGGCACGAATGTGCACGTCTACAAACATGACGGCCTTTGGCTGGATATCGGACGCGTTGAAGATTTTCAAAACGCACAAACCATTGCCTGGGAAGAGCAGTCCGCATCGATCGAGGTCTCGGCAGCGGCCGCTTGAGGGCTGAACGCTCGACCACGCCAACATGAGGAGGTCGTAATGCTCTTGGTCAGCGCTCCTATTCTTGGCTTTCCGGAAAAGGCGGCCTTGGCCAAAGTTGTCGACAGTGGGTGGCTGACGATGGGGGACCAGGTACGAGCCTTTGAAGAGGCCTTCGCGGCCGTGCATGATGCGGTCGATTGCGTTGCCGTCAGCTCTTGCACCGCCGCCCTGCATCTCATTCTCCATGCACTTGGGATCGGTCCCGGAGACGAAGTTCTGGTTCCCTCGCTGACCTTCGTGGCGACCGCGAATGCAGTGCTCTACGTAGGAGCAACACCGGTATTCGTCGACATAGAGTCGGCCGAAGTGCCACTGATGTCCCTAAGCGACGCGGAAGCCAAGTGCACCGGACGCACCAAGGCCGTCATTCTCGTCCACTTTGCCGGCTACCTCGCCGACCGGGAAGAATGGCAGAGATTTGCCCGTGTGCGAGGACTGCATATCGTCGAGGATGCCGCGCATGCTCCCGGCCTTAAGGAGGTGGGGACTTACGGTGCGGCCGCGGCCTTTAGCTTCTACGGCAACAAGAACATGACCACCGCGGAAGGTGGGGCCGTAATCGCCCGGGATGCACAGCTCCGTGAAGCGATCCGCCAGGCTCGCGGACATGGGATGACCAGCGGCACACATCAGCGGCTGAACAGCCGCACGCCGCAATACGATGTGACGATGCTCGGGTTCAATTACCGCATGGATGAATTGCGCGCCGCTATTGGCTTGGTCCAGCTTCAGAACCTGCAGGAATGGAATGAAATCCGGCGCATATTGGTCGTCCTCTATCGACGTCTGATCGCAGACTATTGCTCGGCTGTGACAGTTCCGTTCTGCAAACCGCGGACCTCGGCCTATCACATCATGCCTGTCCTCCTGCCACATGACGTCGACCGGCAAACGGTGATCGACCATCTGCGAACGAAGGGAATACAGACCACAATCCACTATACGCCCGTGCACCAGATGACGCTCTATCGCCAAATGTTCACTGAAATCCATCTGCCGAAGACCGAGGATTTCGCGCAGCGGGAGTTGACGATTCCACTACACCCGCAAATTACGGCAAGTGCGATCGAGTCGGTGGTTGTTGCGTTGGCCACCGCGATTGAAAGCAGCGGGCGCGCGGGAGCCGCGGCATGAACGCACTCGACGTGACGATGCATCGGCCCGCCGTAGCTGGCACCAGCCACGGAATTGCCAGGCGCGCGATGGATATCATCCTCGCCGCAGCAGCGGGAATGGCACTCGCTCCGCTGATGCTACTGATTGCTGTTGCACTCTTTGTCGAGGGTGGTTGGCCCGTGCTTTTCGCACAGACGCGCCTGGGTGCCGGCGCAAAACCGTTTCGCATGTACAAGTTCCGCAAATTCAAGACAACAGCCGATCCTTTCGGCCTTGCGCTGACCATGAACGATGACAGCCGGATGACGCGGATAGGCCGTTTTCTCGCGGCAACGAAACTTGATGAGTTGCCGCAACTGTGGAACGTTTTTACGGGAGACATGGCAATTGTCGGCCCGCGGCCGGAAAGCCTTGCCTTCGCCGATTGTTTCCGCGGCGGCAATGAAGCCGTCCTGCAGTGGAAGCCTGGCCTGCTCGGCCCGACCCAGGTTCTCTTCCGTCACGAAGCCTGTTTTTACCCGCCCTCCCTTGATCCGCTCCTGTTTTATCGAGAGGTCCTGTTCCCGGCCAAGGCAACGATCGACCTCGCCTACTATCCGCGGCGCACGATTGCATCGGACCTCGTCTGGATAATGCGAGGCTTCAGGGCGGTTTTCGGCGTGTCCCTGCCTCCCGCGGCAAGTGGGTAGAGTTGGAAAGTGAGGAGAGTTTGGCATGAATGGATTGTTGTTCGTTCGCCAGTTTGACAGCTCACACGATCAAAGGAGTGCGCAGTCGTGAGCTATCACGGCAGGAAGGTCCTGGTCACGGGTGCGGATGGATTTATCGGATCCCACCTCACGGAAGCGCTGGTGCACGAAGGCGCCGATGTAACGGCACTGGCCCTCTACAACTCGTTCGACAGCCATGGCTGGCTGGACGATTTACCCGACCACGTTCGAGGCCAGCTGCAATGCATTCGCGGGGATGTTCGTGACAGCGCGTTCATCAACCGGATCGTGCGCGGCCAGGCGGCGGTGTTTCACCTGGCTGCGCTGATTGCGATTCCCTACTCCTACGCGGCTGCCCAATCCTATGTGGAAACCAATGTGCTGGGCACCGTGAATGTCCTCGAAGCGGCACGCCACTGGGAAACCGAACGCATTGTGCATACGTCCACGAGCGAGGTTTATGGCACCGCTCTGACCATGCCGATCGACGAATCCCACCCACTGCAGGGACAGTCCCCCTACTCTGCATCCAAGATCGGCGCAGACATGATGGCGGCGTCCTATGCCAGGTCCTTCGATGTGCCGGTGGTCATCCTGCGACCGTTCAATACATACGGGCCGCGCCAGAGCGAGCGGGCCATCGTGCCGACCATCATAAGGCAGGCTCTGGACGAGAACTGTCCGGCGATCATGGTCGGAGACACCAGCCCTATCCGCGACCTTACCTTTGTGGAGGACACTGCTGCGGCATTTGTGGCGGCAGGGGCGGCCGAGCTTGAATTTGGCCATGCCTACAATGCAGGCAGCCAGCGCGCCGTCAGTGTCTCGGACGTTTTGGAGTTGGTGCTCGAGTTGAGTGGCACCAGGAAACCAGTTCGTCGAGATGAAAGCCGGATGCGGCCGCAAAACTCCGAGGTTCGCGCGTTGCTCGCCGATTCCTCGAACCTTGAAAGTAAAGTCGGATGGCGGGCACATACGAGCTTGCGTGATGGTCTGGAAAAGACCATCGAGTGGTGGCGCTCGCGCCTCAGCGAAGGCCGCGTCCGACGCGAAATGAGCTACATGACATGACCTTTCCGCGGCTCATACCAGCTTTGCTGTTGATGGCCGCTCTGCTGGCGCTGCACACAGCCGGAAACCGGCCGAGCGGTGCGGCAGGCACGGAGCCGGCAATGGATCTGCCCGCTTATCTGAAACCTGCAACTGATCCGGCGACAGGGATCCGCTTTACTCGGATCACCCAGCCCGGAGCGCTTGGCAGCGGAATTGTCTGCGGCAAAATATATTGCAGTCATCGCTACTCGAGCGCGCAAGCCTGGAATGCGGATCAGAGCCTCCTCGTCCTCATGAACGGCTGCAACGGCATGTGTTTCCTCGACGGGAAAACCTACCTCCCTTTGTTTCATCGCAACAAGTCGGGTGAGTGCGAATGGCGCCCTCGAAACGCGGAGATGATGATCTGTGTCGATGGTCAAAAGATTTCGATCTGGGCGCCCCGCACCAATCGTGAGGACATAGTGTATTCCGCAACGAAATATCGGGATCTCGAATTCGGCCCGTCCAAGGGAAATCCTAGTCGTGACGGCAACCGCATTGCCGTACGCGCGACCCGCAATGATGGAGCTGCTGTCGTTTTCGCATACGACATCGACCGGCGTCTGAAATACCCGGACATCGATCTCGCCCAGGTTGCCGGAACGACCAGTTCCTGCACCATTTCTCCGCTCGGAGAGAACATCCTGTGTTTCCAAAATCTGGTCGACGGCACCGAACAGCGAGCCATTTTCGCAGTCGACGGCACCCTGCGCCAAACGTGGAAGGATCATCATCGGCCCGGCCATGGCGATTTGACTCTCGATGCGGATGGCAGCGAAATTTACGTCGGAACCAGCAAATCCGCTCCGGACAAATATCAGGTGATCAAGCGTCGGCTGTCCGATGGAAAGGTCACGTCGCTCACGAAGTACGGTGAGGCCGAGCATACGTCGCTGCGTGCTTTGGACAGGCCCGAATGGGCATTTATAAGTTACGGGGGCAATCCCGATGAGGTTCGGAGCCACCCGGACTGGGCGCCATACACGCGCGAAGTGATCGCGCTGCGTGTCGACGGTCGTCAGGAGGTCCGACGCATCGTGCAGACGCGAAACGCTCCGTTCGACTATTGGAGCGAGACACATGCCTCACCCTCCCCTGATGGGTCGCAAGTGATCTGGTCGAGCAATTGGGGGGTGCCTGGTGGGCCGGTCTACGAATTCGTCGCCCATATCGATTGGCCGCAGCAGCCGGGCCTGAATTAAAGGGAGATTGCCATCGATGGCCTTCGTTAGCCGAATTCTCTTTGCAGCCCTTGCCGGCTGCCTGGCCCTGGATATCGCAGCCGCGGCTGAAGCGCCGGTGGCCTATAAGCTGTCGCCCGGCGATACGGTGGAGATAGGAATAGCCTCCATAGCGGAGCGAACGCAACGCGCGATCGTCCAGATGGATGGCTCGATCGCGCTGCCCGAGTTCGGGATGATCCCGGTTGGCGGGCTGACGCCGGCCGAATTGCAGACGCGCATGGAGGCGGTGCTGCCAACCAAGATAGTCCATCAGCGCCTGCCTGATGGACGGGAGCAAATGATCGTCATCAAGCCGAGCGACGTCACGGCCGTGATCGCGGAGTACCGTCCGATCTATGTGACTGGCGATGTGCTGACACCAGGGCAGCAGACTTACCGGCCACTCATGACTGTCCGACAGGCAATTGCCGTCGCCGGCGGTTTTAGTCTCCTGCGGTCTCGGGCAAGCCAAAGCGGACCTGATCCCGTTGATCTGCGACGCGACTACGAGTCGATCTGGGGGGACTACATCAGAGACTACTTTCATGGCGCGCGCATCCGCGCCGAACTTCAGAACCAGGCAGAATTTGACATGCAACCGCCGCAAGGCTCGCCCCTGTCGAATGCATTGATATCGGCGGTCGCGCAGGCGGAAGCGGAGGGCCTCAAGATTTCGCTGAACAATTTTCAGCAGGAGCAAAGCTATCTCGACAAGACCGCCAAGGATGCCGAGGCTCAGGTCGAAGTTCTGCTCAAGCGCGAGCAGACGGAAGCGGCCGCGGTGAAACAGGATGAGGACGATCTTGCGCGGGTCACCAAATCGTTCGAATCGGGCAACCTGACCAACAGCAGGCTCGCCGACGTCAGACGTGCCGTGCTGATGTCGTCGAGCCGGGCGCTCGAGACCTCGGTCGAACTGATGAGAACGCGGCGCCAGCAGGAAGACTCCGTCAGGCAGCAGGAACGCAATGAAAATCAAAGAAGGATCGGCCTTCTGAACGAATTGAGGGACACCGACCTTCGCCTCGCCGAGACCACTGCAAGGCTCCACGCAGCCAGCCAGAAGCTTCAGCCATCAGGGGCGTCCGCGCTTCCACTGCCCATCGCCGGCGAAACCTTTCAGGCGCGGATCACAATAACCGGCGGGGCCGGCGACGCGTCAAGAGGTCGACCGGCCGACCAGGACACCGAGGTTGCGCCTGGAGACACCATCGAGGTGAGGTTCAGCAGCGAACTGCAGAGCGCGGCGATCCAGTAGTTGCGCGGACGTGAACCGAGCCGGGAACGACGTTGCTGATGGCTCGCCCACGGCATGAAGACCGGGCGCCTGAGAAATCAACATGGGGAATCAAGAAAGCGGGTTTGCCGTGATTGGTGAAATAGATGTCGCCAGCGCCTACAGTACCGGCCGCACCGACTTCATGGGGCTGAAGTTGGTTGTCGCGCCCGGCGTGCTAGTCCCTCGCCCGGAGACGGAACTGCTCGGCAGCACCGCCCTCAATGTCCTTCGCGAACTTAAAAGGCCGGTACCGCGTGTCGTGGACATGTGCTGCGGGGCGGGCAATCTCGCCTGCGCCATTGGATACAAGGTCCCCACCGCGCGCGTCTGGGCGAGCGATCTTACCGACAGCTGCGTCGAAACCACCTGCCGGAACGTTGCCCATCTTGGCCTGGCCGGACGTATTTCGGTGCTACAAGGCGACCTCTTCAATTCCTTCTCGGGTCTGGAGCTCGAAGGTACGATCGATCTGGTCGTCTGCAACCCGCCTTACATCTCGGAGAAGCGGCTCGAAAACGACCGCGCGCATCTGATGGAACTTGAACCCCGTGAGGCGTTCGCTGCCGGGCCTTACGGCCTGAGCATTCATATGCGGGTGATCAAGGAGGCGCAGCACTATCTGCGGCAAGGTGGCATGCTGCTTTTCGAGGTCGGGCTTGGCCAGGACCGGCAGGTCATGAGTTTGGTTGAGCGTTCCAAAGCCTATGAGAGCATTCGCACGGTTGCGAACAAAGCCGGTGAAGCCAGGGTGGTTTGTGCACGGGCCAAAGCGTCAGCGTGAGCCGCGCCATGGGTTTGCACGCTCGGTTGGGACGACGCCCTCAAGCCGTAGCCCGGCGATCAGTTTTCCTTGCTGACCACGTAACGTGCAATTCCCTGGATGGAATCGAAATTCTCCGGCAGAAGTTCACTGTCCTCGACAGTGATGCCGAATGTCTCCTCGACGAAGCCGATAACTTCAAGCACTCCAGTCGAGTCTATGATGCCCTGGTCGAGCAACGACGTTTCAACTTCCAGCGCACGCGGGTCGGCTACGTAGAAGTTTGACGCCAGAAAGGCGCGGATTTGATCGCTGTAGGTGTCAATTCTGTTGTTCGTGCTCAGCATTGAATTGGCCTCCGAGCCAAATAATTTCCGTAAATTGCTTTATGACAGCGCCATTTTCTTGAGCTTGCCCGTGTCCGTCATCGGCAGACTGGACACAATTTGGATGGACTTCGGAATCATGAAGTTCTCCAATCGCTTCTGACATTCCATCCGCAGCTGCTTTTCGCCCATGATCGTTCCTTGCTCCATGACGACAAAGGCCTTCACTGCTTGCCCCAGCAGGTCGTCGGGTACTCCGACAACCGCGGCTTCCCGTACTCCCGGGATTTCCATCAGCACGTTTTCGACTTCCCTAGGCGCCACCTTTTCTCCCCGCGATTTTATGATCTCATCGCTGCGGCCGACAAAATAGAGGTAGCCTTCCTCGTCCATTCGGCAGTAGTCGCCGGTGTACAGAACCTGCTCGCCGGGCAAAGGACCTGGCTTGAGCTTCTTCGCGGTAGCCTCCGGCTTACCCCAGTAGCCCTTCATGACCGTTGCCCCGCGGATGACCAACTGGCCGACGGCATTGGGACCAACCCTTCGGTCATCCTCATCGACAATCCACATTTCGGTGTTCGGGATGGCGATCCCCACGCTCAACGGTTTTCGGGCAAGATCGTCCGGCGGAAGATAGGTGCAGCGTTTGCATTCGGTCAGGCCGTACATCGAATAGATGCGGGCGGCGGCAAACAGTTCCTGGAGCAGGCGAATGTGCTTAAGCGGCAGGGCTGCCGCCGTGTTCGTGACATACCTTATGCTTGCAAAATCATTTGCCTTCAGCGTCCTGAGATCCGACAGCGCGGCAAAGATGGTCGGCACGCCGGGAAAGCCTGTAACTCTCTCCCTTTCGATGATCGCAAGTATCTGTGCGGGGAAGGCAAACGAGCGCTCGAGGACCAACCGCGCCCCGGTACGGAACGCCATTATCATCTGATAGAGGCCGTAGTCGAAGGCCAGGGGCAAGACATTGAGGATCACGTCGTCTTCGCCAAGCTCAAGGTACGAGGCGATAGACGTGCAGGCTGCCATCATGTTCCTGTGTGTCAGCATCACGCCTTTGGGTTCGCCGGTCGAGCCCGACGTGTAGATGATGGCTGCGAGATCGATATCGATGCGGCGGCGGGCCGGCGCTTTGCCGTGGCCGGCAGCCGCCTCATCCCAGCGCACGGCATGCGGCAATCCCCGGAGCTCGGCGTCGTCCACCTGACCGGAGACGATGAGCCGCCGCAGCGACGGACAGTTACGCGCCGGCTCAGCAAAGACCGGCTGCAAATGTTTGTCGGTGATCAATGCTGCCGGAAGGCAATCGTTGAGCAAATACCCCAGCTTGTCGCTCTTAGTGAGCGGATTGACGACGCACACAACGGCGCTCGCCTTGAGAACCGCCCAGAAGCTGACCACGGTCTCGACGGTGTTGTCGGCGAAGATCATAACGCGGTCACCGGGGGCGACCCCGGACGTGACGAGATGACGGGCGACCGCGCTGGAGCGTGTCTCAAGCTCGTCATAGGTGAGCCGGTGCTCGCCGCACACCAGCGCTATCTTGTCGCCGAGCCGTTCGGCCGAATGGCTGAGGTAATCGTCCAGCAGAGGTACGGCGCCATGCATCATACCAGCACCTCTTCCCTGTGCAGGTGATCGACGTCTATCCTGAGGTCGACCGCATGCGCGCTCGATGGGCGGCTTGCGACAAACTGCTGATGGAGGAGCTGCGTCGACAGCACGCCGACCAACGCCATGTTGTCCGAGTTGGACAGATCCCCATCGCCGGTCTTGGCAGCGCATTTGTCCAGCAGGCGCGCGACCGAGTTCGGATCAAAGACATTCGCCGCGCGCAGGGCAGTCTCGGAGAGTGCTTCGCGGACATAGGCGGGTGCGCCATCGCCCGTGAAGCAAAGTGCGTTGGGCGCCCGGTAGGGTTGCTTCTTGCGGGCCACGACTTCCGCGGGCACGATCGATTTCGCCACACGCTTCAGCACGTGTTTCTCATCCAGAATGCGCAGCTTGTAGTCGGGCGGGAGCGAATTCGCCAACGCCACGAGCCTGTCGTCCAGGAACGGGAAGCGCCCCTCGACAGAATGGGCCATCAGCATCCTGTCACCCTGCGAGGAGAGCAGGTAGCCCGACATCAGTGTCCTGATCTCAAGGTACTGGTCCTGCGCGAGAGGACCCCATCGTGGAAACTCTTCGGGCAGGCGGCCAAGCAGGTCCGCCACCACGTCGTGACGCGCCGCTTCGGCATGCATGCCGGCCGAGAACAGCCGTTTGATGGCGCTGGTGGTGCGCCAGCGGGTGTCATGCGCGAAGCCGGGCGCGCCAAATGCATGGATATCGTGTCCAAAGAACTGGCGCGCCATCGCCTGCTGCTTGACCGGCGACCGGCTCAGATAGGGGTAGAGGCGTTCCAGCAGTCGCGCGCGTCGGGCGGATGCGGGCTGCCGCCCCCAGAAACGGCGGACCTTGCCTTCACGGAACAGGTCGTAGCCGGCAAACATCTCGTCGGCGCCCTCGCCGGTCAGGACGACCTTGATGCCATGTTCGCGCACCAGTCTCGAGAGAAGGAACAACGGCGCCGGCGCGGTCCTGAGAATCGGACGCTCGGCGTGACGGATCACATCTGGGAAAACCTCGGCAATATCACCGCGCGAAACCATCACCTCGTGGTGCTCGCCGCCGCTCGCACTTGCAACCAGCCGCTGGTAACGGGTTTCATCATATTCGGCGTCAGCAAAACGCAACGAGAAGGTCTGGAATGGCGCGCCGGCGAAGCGCCTCCCGAGCATGGCGACAAGTGAGCTGTCGAGCCCGCCGGAAAGGTAGCAGCCAACCGGCACATCCGCCTTGACCATTCTAAGCGCCGTCGCGGCCTGCAAGGCGCTGCGCACTTCGTCCACCGCATCGTCCAGTGAGCCGGTGAAAGTGCCATGGGCCTGGTCCGCGATCTCGGGATAGCAAGGTTTCCAGAAAGCGTGCTCACGAACGCTGCCATTGTCGTAGATGCGTACATGGCCGGGGGTAAGTTCCTTCACTCCCTGAAATACGCCTTGCGGCGGTACGACCGTCCACAGCGTGAAAGTCTGGTCTATCCCCGCCGGATCGAAGGCCCGCGGTATCGCCGGGTCGGCTGCGAAAATGGCCTTCACTTCGCTGGCGAAGTGAAGGCGGCCAGCATGTTCGCACAAATGCAGCGGGCAGATGCCGAACCGGTCGCGCGACAGGACGAGGCGGCCTGTCAGCGAATCCCAGATGGCGAGTGCCCACTGCCCGTTTAGCCTCTCGAACGCGGCCACGCCCCAGGCGCGGTAGGCGTGCACGATGACCTCGGTATCGCTGCGGGTGCGGAAACGATGCCCCAGCGCCGTGAGTTGTTCACGCAGCTCGACGTAGTTGAAGATCTCGCCGTTGAACACGATCCAGGTGGTATCGCCGGTGTCGGCGAGGGGCTGCTGTCCGGTCGAGAGATCGATGACCGACAGACGGGTATGCGCCAACCCCGCCCGCCTGTCGCGGTAAACGCCGCTCTCGTCCGGGCCTCGATGGGAGAGCGCGGCTGCCATTCGTAGAAGCGCGGCTCGTGAAGGAGGCTCCGCAGTCGCGTTCAGCGCCACAATTCCGGCGATGCCGCACATGGGGTCAATCCCTGTCCATCGCAGCGGACAGCTGCGGCCGTGCGTGAAGGTAGCGGGCGGCGCGGCGTTTGCTGACGATATCCTTATAGACCTTCTCGACCTGCTCGGCCGTCAGGCCGGCGGCGGCGGCAACCACGCCGGCCGAAATTCCGTGATTCATGCCGTAGAGGCACAAATCCATCAGCTGATAGGGCAAGGCGAAGTAGAACTCCTCCTGGGTTTGCGCCATGGAAAACGTGTCCGTGGTCGGCGGCCTCGTTCGGACCTCCTCGTCAATCCCGAGATATTCCGCCAGCTGATAAACCTGGGTCTTGTAGAGATGGACGATCGGCATCACGTCGGCGACGCCGTCGCCCTGCTTGACGAAGAAGCCTTGGTCATATTCGAGCCGGTTTGGCGTGCCTGCCACTGCATAGTTGAGGCGGTCCGCATGATAGTATTCAGTCATCTTGCGAACCCGCTGCTTGTAGTTGGTTGCAGCGACGATCTGCAGGTAAGCCGCCGGCGAAAGACGCACGGTGTCGATCTTTCCGTCCGGATCCTCGACGGTGAGGCGCGTGATATTAAGGCCGCTGCTCTCCAGCACCGATGCCATGACCAGCTTGCATTTCCAGCCTTCGCCATATCCAGGGACGGCAGTTCGGATGGCCTCCATCTGTCGGGCGTAGGCGCCGATGCCCTCGAGCGCCGGCTGGATATCCTCAAGGATTGTGTCGATGCCAAGCTGCCCGGCGACGCTGCGGCCAAGCCTCAACGAGTCGCCGGATGAATCGCGCTCCGGCATGAACAGGCCCAGTACCTTGTCCCTGCCGAACGCGCGTGCGCAGACCGTTGCGACGACCGAACTGTCGATGCCTCCGGAGAGCCCGACAACCACTCCGCGGCGCCGTTGTGTG
The DNA here is from genome assembly GCF_003998485.1 of Mesorhizobium sp. M7A.F.Ca.CA.001.04.2.1. NCBI lineage: Bacteria > Pseudomonadati > Pseudomonadota > Alphaproteobacteria > Hyphomicrobiales > Phyllobacteriaceae > Mesorhizobium > Mesorhizobium sp. M7A.F.Ca.CA.001.04.2.1. Next base: position 22,917 of record NZ_RZQT01000017.1, on the reverse strand, counting down.
CCGAGAACCTGTTCGCGCAAGGTCTCAACGATGCGATCGATCTCCAGCCGGGCATCGAGCGCCAGCACATCGCTGCTGAATTCCCCGATCAGGTCGATGACACTGCCTCCCGTTTCTGTGACTCGATTGAAGAGTAGGTCTCTGTCACAGCGTTTTCGATGAGCGGGCGATTGATGGTCAGATGAGGCTCCACGACCATGTCGATGTGAGTGCCGGCGATCGGAATGACGTCCAGATGGACGAATGCCCGATCCCACCCAAGTGCAAGCGGCATTCCGGGCCGCGCGCAACGGAACAAGGTGCCGGTGATCGGCAGTATCGGCCTGGGTTCTGTGAGCCACTGGAAGAAGGCGCGCGCGCGCAGAACTTCCTGCAGTTCCAGTTTGGTTCTGAAGCTCGTCGGGTTGAACTGACCCTCGGCATAGCGGTCGAGGAAGCTGGAAAGCCGGGATTCGCAGTGCATTTTGACCGCGACCTTGGCAAGCGCGCGGCATGCCACTCGACTAGCCGATATACGATTGGTCCGGATCCGGTGAAATGTCCGGGTAATCGTCTCCCAACGCTTGCTGCGTTCGCCAACCAGGCTGGTATCCAGAATGCCCGTGAACGCTACCGCTCGCCCTTGATCAAGCAGACGCGCGGCAACCTCAAAAGCGACCGCTCCTCCGAGCGAGTGACCAAGCAGGCGAACACAGCCGGTCGGCTGCACGCGGTTGATATGATCGATTGCAGCTTCGACCATTGCGGCGACGGTGTTTTGACCTTGCAGGATCATGCCCAGGGCCGGATATCTGATGGGAGACACCCTGGCGACCTTGCTTATTGCCGATGCGAACGAAGCAAGGCTCGGACCATAGCCGACCGACCCGGGGAAAAGGAAAAGCAGCGGAGGCTCGTGTTTCCAAGCGGGCGCGTGCTCGCCGCCTCCTTGAGCAGAAATGACCGCTGCAACCATCTCATCGAAGCTCATTCCAACCGTGAAGGCTTCCAATCCGAGCTCCTGCCCGATCGCGCTTTCGATTTCCATGACGCAGTGCAGCAGCTTCAGCGAATCTCCCCCCGCTTCGTCCCAACAGCCCAGGGCGACCCGCGTCTTGAGGACCTTGGTCCAGGCACGCCGTACGATCTGATGAGCAGGAACTTCATGTCCCGCATGGGGTATTTGCGGTGGGGGCGTGGTTTCCCGAACCGAAAGGTCAATTGCAGCCAGCGTTGTCATATCGATCTTTCCGCCGGGCAGTCGCGGTATCTCGGCGCTTGCATGGAGTCGCAACGGGCAAAGCGCCGGCGGCAATTTTGTCCTGGCAAGTTGGCGCAGCTCGTCGCAAAAACTGGCTCCCGCTCCGCTGTGCGGTACGGCGAATGCAACCAGTTCATTCGCCGGGGTGACGATAACCACGGCATCCTTCACCGACGGCGCGCCACGCAGAACCCGTTCGAGTTCGGCCGGCTCAACGCGCCGCCCATTGACCTTTATCTGGCGCCCTTTGCGGCCTATGATCCGCAGCAGGCCGTCACTCCCGATTTGCACAAGATCGCCCGTCGCAAAGATGCGAAGCGTCTGGTCGCCGGGGTCTACTTCAAACGGAACAACGGCCCCGTTTTCCCAATGTCCAAGCGCGACATACGGGCTTCTGATCAACAGTTCTCCGATCTTGCCGGGCTGAACCGGGTAACCCTCTTCATCGACCACTGCGAAGCTGATTCCCGGAAGCAGCCAGCCGACGGGAGCCGAAGAATCGAATTCCGGCCAATCGTGCGGCAAGAACCACTGCGATCCCGTCGTTTCCGTCGATGAATAGCCGATCTGCACCAGGCAATTTGGCGGGACAGCCTTGCGCACGAGGCGGATGTCGGCCGAAGATACCTTCTCGCCTCCAATTCGGGCAACTCTGAGCGAACCAAAGGCGTCCGCGGGTTCATCCGCCAAGAGAGCGCGAAGCAATGCCGGCACCAGATAGGTGATCGTCACGCCTTCGGATTGCATGCGGCCGCGAACCGCGCGCAGGCCGACGGCTTCAACCTCCACAAGCTGCAACGTGGCACCCGTGAGAAGAGCGGCAAGAATTTCCCGACAGCCGGCGATGGTTGCCGGGCCGGTCAGAGGCAGGAATACATCCTGTGCATTGATGTGGCACGCATCGACATATTGCTGCACTCGGCACAGCAAGTTCCGCTGGCTGTTGACAATCCCCTTGGGGCGGCCCGTGCTGCCGGAGGTATAAAGCACGATTGCCGGTGCATCGACAGAAACCACACGGTGTGCAGCTGGATGGGGCGTTGCCTGCAATGATTGCGCCATATCGATCCAGGCAACGTGCTGGGGCAGATCAAGGCCGTGGAGGCCTTTGTCGCCAATTATGGCGGAGAGCCTCGCGTCGGCGACGATTTCGTTGATGCGCGAGTCCGGATCTCGCACGTTAAGCGGCACTGACGGCCGACCGGATGCCATGCCGGCCAGCATCGCAACGGTGTACCAGACCGAGTTGGCCTGAAGTATTCCAACCGCATTTCCGTCGGGAACGACGGCTTCAATCCAGCCGGCCAATGCCTCGACCGCCCGAAAAAGCTCGGAATAGGTCAGTCGATTGGTGCCGTCGCTGGCGGCTAATTTTTCGGAATAACGCCCGGCGATCTCCCTCAGGTGATCAAAGACAGGAACGTCGGCGAAGCCAGTTCCCATCCGTTGATGCAGACGTAGAACAGGCCCGCCATGGTCAAGAGCATGATCGGGAGCTTTTAACCATCGGCAAGGGACCACCGCTTGGTAGTCAGCCTGCACCGTTTGAATCGCCCTCGAAGATTCTAAATGCGCCAGAGACATAAGGGCCCCACGCTAGGATTGTTGCCGCTTATCGCTCCGCGGCATGATCTTTTCATCAATCATTCGGATGATGCGTGAGACGGTCTTAATCGCTTGAATTATTCGAAGATGAAGAGGCCAGCCTGCGCCCGCCCGGGCTGCGGGACTACCTTACCTTACAGAGGTGTCGGGCTGCGCGCTGCTATCCGCTTTGCCAGTGCTTGAAACGAAGCAGTATGCGAACACTTCCCCTCCAAGCTCATCCGTTACACGAACCCAATTGTTTTCCCAAGTCCGCAGGGTAACCTGGCGTCCCGTTGACATAGTCGCCGCCGTGAACGGGCTGGACGCATTGACGTTACTCGCCGCGACCACGTCATCCCCCTCCATTTGTTCCACCAGGTATGTTTGCATCACTGCTCCTGACTGTGGGGCAAGGCCGGTTCAATCGCGTGTAGCTGGACAACTCCAACCGCAGGGAACGGATTTCGTTCCATGCTACAGGCAACCCTACCGCCGGAAGTCAGCCTTCAGATCGCCTGCCCTCCTGCAGGACCGTGGCCTAGCCGCTGAACGACTGGTCAGGACTGAGCTATGCTTTGGGGGAGATGGACCTCGCCCTGCGAATCCGCATACTTCTGGAAAAGTGCAATCTTGTCGGGATACGTAATCCGGATTTCGCTGTGACAGCCCTCGCAGCGATATTTGGACGCAACCTGGAACCAGCGCCCGGGTTTCAGCAAAGCCAATCCGCAGCGAGGACATTTGAACGTCATTTCAAGAGGGCATAGATTCTGACACAGCGGCATTTCGCAAAGTCCATAAGGGATACCTAATGTCAGGCAACGACAGCCGGCCGAAATCGTTCCTGGACGCCGTTCTTTTCGTCAGGCCGATGACCAGCCCCGGACGCCGGGAGATTATTGGATTATCCGCGATGCCAGATTTACTGACGCGGGCCTGAACTCAAGCGCACCCCGATTTCCGGTGGCGTAGCGCCGTTGCAGGCGTTGACTGATGTCAGCAGCTTGCAATCCGAATAAGCAAGCCCGGAGCGAGGTGGCCTCGGGGGGACGACGGGGCCGCACGGTCGACGACACGGCCTATCCGGATGCTGAAACAACGCCGCGCGCCAACCCTGTCGAACAGCACCAGTGGAACAGGCAGGACGAAAAGCGGCGCAACAGGCGGCAATACTTAAGTGTCTCGCCTATATCGTAGCTCGGGAGCTGCGATCCCGACCGAATTGATGGATATGGAAGCGCTGTTGAAGGGAACCGACGCATCCCTTGGCGAATGCGTCGGTTCCTGAAGCTTATGCGTGGCGGATTTCCGTTCCCAGCACCTTCAGACATTCGCGGATGAACGCAGCAAGCGCCGTCCAACCTTTGGCCGAAACCATTGTCCCGTCCACATAGGCCTCGGTCGGCGACAGGTCGATATAGGTGCCACCCGCCAGTGTCACCTCCGGCTCGCAGGCGCCGAGTGCCGCGACCTTCTTGCCGCGCACCACGCCGTCGACAGCGATCAGGATCTGCACGCCGTGGCAGATGGTGAAGATTGGCTTCTTGGCCTCGTGGAAATGGCGCACGATCGCCTGCACGCGCTTGTCGGTGCGGATGTATTCCGGGCCGCGGCCGCCCGCGCAGTAGACGGCATGATACTGATCGAGCTGCCTCTCGGCTTCCGAGAAAGTCTTGTTGATCAGCGCATAATGGCCGAGCTTTTCGGTGTAGGTCTGGTCGCCCTCGAAGTCGTGCAGCGAGGTCTTGATCAGATCTCCGGCGTTCTTGTCCGGGCATACCACGTGGATGGTGTGACCGACGGCTTCCATCGCTTGCTGATAGACAAAGATTTCGTATTCTTCGGTGAACTCACCGGTCAGCATCAGTATCTTTTTGCCTGGCATGGTTCTTCCTCTCAGTGTTTTGAGCTAGGCAAGGCGCAGACTGCGCCTGCCTTTCTGTGAAATCGGATAGGGTCAGAATGGCGAATCCGGAAAGTAATATTCCTTGGCGTTGGCCTGGGTGATCAACGGCGCGTCGAGCTTGACGGTGCCACGGACGGGTGCCTGGCCGATCAGGTTGGCGACTGTCATGTAGATCGCGGTCTTGATCATCGACGGCGGGTATGGCGTCTCGACCGGCGTCATGGCGTCGCCGTCGATCACTTTCTTGACGATGTCCTTCATGCCGTTGCCACCGAGCGCAAGCTTGATGTCGGTCCGCCCCGACTGCTTGACCGCCTCGAGCACGCCAAGCAGCATGTCGTCGTCATTGGCCCACACCGCATCGATATGCGGGTACTTGGCCAGATAGTCCTGCATCAGCTTGAAGGCTTCGTCGCTGTTCCAATGCGCGTACTGGATGTCGAGGACTTTCAGATCAGTGCCTTTGATCGTGTCCTGGAAGCCCTTGATGCGCTCGTCGTCGATGACGGTCGGAATGCCGCGCAACACAACGACGTCGCCCTTGCCGCCAAGCTTGTCGATCATGAACTTGGCGGTGTTGGTGCCAACCGCGATATTGTCGCCGGCGAGGTAGAGATCCTGGACGGAGGCGTCAGTCAGACCGCGATCGACGACGGTGATGAACGTGCCCATGTCCTTGATAGCCTTGACCGGCTGGGTCAGCTCTTCCGAGCTGTAAGGCAGGATCACCAGAGCATCCAGCTTGCGGCTGGCCGACAGGTCCTCAAGCGCGCTGACCTGCTCCGCCGCGGACGGCGACGTCTTCACGACCACTTCGACGTTCGGGAACGCGGCGTTGATTTCCTTGGCCGCCGCTTGTGCGTGGTAGACGATGCCCGCTGTCCAACCGTGGTCAGCGGCCGGTATCGACACCGCGATGACCTTCTTGTCTTGCGCCATGGCCTGGCCGGCCAGCAGCAGCGCGCCAAGTGTCGCTGCCGCAATCCATTTTCTACTGAACATTGTCTTCTCCCTTGGACCTACAAGAACGTTAATCCGCGTGGTCCGGACGCGGCGCTATTTCGAATTCGAAAACCGCTGGATGAGCATGGCGATGATGATGATGACGCCTTGAACAGCGGCAACGAGGTATTCGGAGACGAAGTCTGACAGCACCATGAGGTTGGCGATGAGTTCCAGGATGACGGCGCCGGCGACTGTCCCCCACACATGGCCCTTGCCGCCGCGCAATGCGGTGCCGCCAATCACCACGGCGGTGATGACCTGCAGTTCCCAAAGCTGTCCGGTTGTCGGCGTTGCGGCGCCCAGGCGCGGCACGTAGCAGATCGCGGCAATCGCCACACAGACACCCTGGACGATATAGGCCACGGTCCGTGTCCTGATCACCGAGATGCCGGAATAACGGGCGACATCCTCATTGGCGCCGACCGCCGCACATTTGCGCCCATATTTCATCTTGTAAAGGATGAAGGATGCGACCGCGGCGACTGCGACGGATATGAGGATTGGAACCGGGATCCCGCCGACCGTGCCGAAATAGACAGGCCGGTAGGCCTCGCGCAACGACCTGTCGATCGGTATCGTGCCGCCATCGGTCAGATAGGTTATCAGCGCCCGGAAAATCCCCATCGTGCCCAGCGTGGCGATAAACGGTTCGATCCTGCCGACCGTGACGATGAGCCCGTTGGCAAGCCCGCACAGGAGGCCGACCAGGATCGCAACCGCCATACCGGCGGGAATAGCCCAGATGCCGGCATGCGGCGCCACCGCGTTCATGAACATGATGGTGATGCCGGTGATGAAGGCGGCCATCGAGCCGACGGAAAGATCGAGCCCCCCCGACGAGATCACAAATGTCGCGCCGACCGCGATAATGGCGATGAAGGCGCTGCGGGTGATGACGTTGGCGAGGTTGGTGGCGGACAGGAAATCGGGGTTGATGAGGTAACCGGCCACCAGCAGAGCTGCCAGCGCAAGAAAAGGCCCGATATCGGTCCAACTGATGTTGAGATCGAGGGGGCGACGCCTGGGTGCGGATTCGCTCATGACAGCCATTTTGTGCCTCCCTTGGCTTTTGGCCCTGGCTTGGGGCCACTAGTCGCCAGTACCGCCACATTGCTTTCGGTCATTTCGGCGCCACTGACCTCGCCGGTGATGCGGCCTTCGCGCATCACCAGGATGCGGTCGCAGATGCCGATCAATTCCTGCATCTCCGAAGAGATGACGATGCAGGCCTTGCCCTTGGCCACAAGCTCCTGGATGAAGGCATAGATCTGCGCCTTGTTGGCGATGTCGATGCCACGCGTGGGCTCGTCGATAATGACCACCGAAGGATCGGTCAGCAGCACCTTCGCCAGCAGCAGCTTCTGCTGATTGCCCCCGGAAAGCTGGGCCGCTTTGGCGCCGAGGCTCTTCAGCCTGATGTCATATGTCTCCACGGCCTGTTCCAGGGCTTGCGCTTCGCGGCGCCGACCCATCGAGAGGCCGGGATGGAACACATCGAGCGCCGACAGCGTCAGGTTAGGCGCCAAGTGCTCTTGCAGCAGCAGTCCCTTGCCCTTGCGATCCTCGGTCAGGTAACCGATGCCGGCGTCGATCGCCGCGCGCGGCGATTGGAAATGGACCGACTTGCCCTCAAGTTCGATCTTGGCAACTGCCGGGCGCAAGCCGATAATGCCCTCGAAGAGTTCGGTTCGGCCTGCGCCGACCATACCGGCGAACCCCAGGATCTCGCCCTTGTGGACCGTGAACGACACGTCCTCCACATAGCCGGGAACGGAGGCGTTCCTCACGCTCAGCATCGGTACATCCGAAGGCGCTGCGGTTCTCTCAGGATAGAGCGCTGCCAGTTCGCGCCCGACCATCAGCCGCGCCATGTCCATCTGGCTCAGCGTCTTGCCGGGATAGGTGCCGACCATCTTGCCGTCGCGCAGAACGGTCACTTTGTCTGCGACCCGCTGCACCTCATCCAGCCGGTGGCTGATATAGAGCACGGCGGTGCCGTGAGCCTTGAGTTGCAGGACGATCTCCAGCAGGCGCTCGACCTCGCCACCGGTCAGAACGGCGGTCGGCTCGTCGAAGATAACCACCTTGTGGTCGTCAAGCAGGGCGCGAGCGATCTGCACCATCTGCCGGTCTGCCAGCGAAACGTCGCGCACCAGTGCCCTTGGCGAGACCGCGCAGCCGATCTGCGCCAGTTTCTCGGTTGCCAGCCGGCGCATGGTGCGGTCATCCACGACATGGCCACGCGAAAGCTCTCGCCCGAGAAACAGATTGTCGGTGACCGTGAGCCCCTCGGCGAGCAGGATCTCCTGATGAACCAAAGCGATACCGGCATCCTGTGCTTGGGCAGGCTTGGCAAATTTCACCGCGTGTCCGTTCATCGACAACGTGCCGTGGCTTGGCTCGACATAGCCGGACAGCAGCCGCATCAACGTCGACTTGCCGGCACCGTTCTCGCCAATGATGGCATGGATCTCTCCCGGCAGGACGTCCAGGGTGACGTCCGACAGCACCGTCACTGGGCCGTATTGCTTGGACAATTCCTGGGCGCGCAGCACCGGTTCAAGCGAACCAGGCGCTTCGCTGGACAACATGCTCCCGCCCTCCCCGGCGATATTCGCGGCAATGGACATCCGTTCCGACCTCAATCGAATGCCGGGAGCAGGCGATCGCGCGAGTGCTCGATATGGATGCGCATCGCCTTTTCGGCGGCATCGGGATCGGCCGAGCCGAACGCGGCAAGGATCGCCTCGTGTTCGTCAAGCGCCTCCTCGGTCACGCGTGCATGGAACATCAGGCGGAAGATGTGGAAGTGCGTGTGCTGGTGGCTCAACGTCTCGCGGATGAGTTCGTTTTGAGAAAACTCCATGATCTTGTCGTGGAAGATCGCATCCTGCCTGGCGAAATTCGAATAGCGCACGCGATCATCCTTGCCTTCGCGGCGTGACATCACGCCGGCAGCTTCGAGCAACAGATCGAGCTTGGCGTCGTCCATCGTTGCGGCGGCCTTTGCGGCGCCATGCGGCTCGAGCAGCAGACGCATCTCGTATAATTCGTCGAAACGGCGCCGGGTGATCTGGGGCGCGGCACGATAACCGATCAGATGCGTCTTGAGCACCAGGCCTTCGCCTTCGAGCCGTCCGAGGGCTTCCCGGATCGGCGTGTGCGAGACGTTGAATTCCTTGACCAAGCTGTCGACTGTGATGCGCGAGCCGGGGGGGATCTTCAGCGCCATCAACTGCGCGAAGATGGCTTCATAGACATCTTCGACGAGACTGTTGGCGCGCTGGATGCGACCAGCTCCAATGCTGGCGTCGCTTGGGTCGGGTAAGTTTGCGGTCTGCATATTTTGCCTCTTGACAGTGAGGACTGCTAACACGATGGTTCCGCGGATGCAATCCTATATCCTATACGATTTTAAAGCGGATATCTTTTAAGTGCGAGAGACACACTCTTAAACCGTCCGATCCAGACCGAGTTCAATGCCTCCGTTTCCAGTCAGCAGCCGTCAAAGGACCAATCATGACCCTCTTCGCCGCCCTGCGGTTGCCGCGCGAAATCCTGTTCGGGAAGGGGCAACGCCATGTGCTGCCGACGGTCGCCGCCCGGTTCGGCCGACGCGCGCTGGTCTGCACCGACGAGCGTTTCGCGGGCACAACGGTATTCGCCGACATCATCAAGTCCCTTCAGTCAGCCTCGATCGAGGTCCTGGTGCATGATCGTGTTCTGCCCGACGTGCCACGCGACACGGTCGGCATCTGCGTCGAGGAAGCGAAGGGGTTCGGGCCGGATATGGTGATCGGCATCGGCGGCGGCAGCTGTCTCGATTTCGCCAAATGCGCCACCCTGCTGCTCAGCCATGGCGGCAAGCTCCAGGACTATTACGGGGAGTTCAAGGTGCCGGGTCAGACACTGCCGCTGATCGCCGTACCCACCACGGCCGGCACCGGCTCCGAGGTGACGCCGGTCGCGGTGATTTCCGACCCGGACCGGACGCTCAAGGTCGGCATATCGAGCCCTCACCTTATCGCCGCGGTCGCTCTGTGCGATCCCGAGCTGACAATGACCTGTCCGCCTGGCCTGACCGCGATCGCCGGCGCCGACGCCTTGACCCATGCGATTGAGGCCTTCACCGCCATGCGGCGCGGTGAAGACCCCAATCTGCCGCAACAGCATGTCTTCATCGGCAAGACTGCGCTGACAGACCATTTCGCGTTGCTCGCGATAAAGCTGCTTGGCCGGAGTCTGGAGAAAGCCTGCAGCGACGGCACGGATGCCGACGCGCGTGCCGATGTCATGATGGGCGCTCTGGCGGCGGGCTGCGCGTTCGGCACCGCCGGCACGGCGGCGGCGCATGCCGTGCAATACCCGGCAGGCGCCCTCACCCACACCGCCCATGGTTTGGGCGTGGCCACAATGATGCCTTACGTGATGACCTATAACAGCCGCGTCGCCGCTCACGAGATGGCAGAGATCGGCGCGGCACTTGGCTTGGAGGCCAAGGCGCGAACCGCCGACGAGATGGCAGCCGCCACGATCGAGGAGATCAGGCGATTGTTCGCGGCGATCGGTATTACGCCGACACTGGCGGATCTGGGCCTCCCTGCCGATAAGCTTGACTGGACCGCCGAGCAAGCGCTCGGCATCGACCGCCTGATCAAGAACAATCCGCGTGCGTTCGATCTCGGCACGATGCGACGCCTCGTCCAGGCCGCCCATGACGGCGACCTCGCCGCCTGCGTTATGTGAGAAACGGAACAAAGCGATGAATTTGAACGCTCAGCAACTCGACCAGGATGGCTATGACGTGCGCGGTTTTTCGCACGGACTCTACATCGACGGCACTTGGCGGTCGTCCTCCGACGGTCGGCTCATCGATGTCGTCGATCCCTCCTCCGGGGCGGTGATCGCGGCGGTTCCCGATGCGACGGTCGAGGACGCCACCGCCGCCGTCGAGGCGGCGGCCAAAGCAGCTAGGAGATGGCGGGAAACTGCGCCGCGCAAACGCTCGGAAATCCTTCGGCGCTGTTTCGAACTGATGGTCGAACGCTCCGAAACGCTCGCCATGCTGATCTCGCTGGAGAACGGCAAGGCGCTGCGCGACGCGCGCGGCGAAGTGGCTTATGCCGCCGAGTTCTTCCGCTGGAATGCCGAAGAGGCGGTCCGGATCACCGGTGAATTCGGCACCGCGCCATCCGGCACCAACCGGATCGTGGTCGATTATGAGCCGATCGGAATTTGCGTGCTGATCACACCGTGGAATTTTCCGGCCGCGATGGCGACCCGCAAGATCGCGCCGGCGCTGGCGGCAGGCTGCACTGTCGTCCTGAAGCCGGCCAGCGAAACACCACTGACGGCCTATGCGCTGGCGGCACTCTACAGCGAAGCCGGCGTGCCTGCCGGCGTCGTCAACGTGCTGACCACGACCAATCCCGGGCCGCTGACTTCGGCCATGCTTGCCGATCCGCGGGTCAGGAAGCTGTCCTTCACGGGGTCGACGGGTGTCGGCCGAACCTTGCTCGGCGAGGCTTCAAAGCATGTCATTTCGTGTTCTATGGAACTCGGCGGCAATGCCCCGTTTGTCGTCTTCGACGATGCCGATCTCGACGCCGCCCTCGATGGCGCGATGATCGCCAAGATGCGCAACGCCGGCGAAGCCTGCACCGCCGCCAATCGCCTCTATGTGCAATCGGGAATCTATGATGCTTTTGCCGACGGGCTCCGCAAGCGCATGGCGGCACTTAAGGTGGGGGCGGGCCCGAATGCCGACACCGAGTGCGGGCCGATGATCACCAGAAAGGCTGTCGACAAGATCGATCGCCTGGTCAAGGACGCGGTGGGCCGGGGAGCCAAGGTGCTTTGCGGCGGGGCGATTTCGGAGGAAGAAGGATTCTTCTATCCGCCAACAGTGCTGTCCGAGGTGCCGCCGGATGCGGAGATGGCGCACGAGGAGATTTTCGGCCCGGTGGCACCTATCACACGCTTCGACACCGAGGCCCAGGCCATCGCCCATGCTAACAACACGGAATATGGCCTGGCCGCTTATATATACACACGCGATGTTGGGCGCGGCATGCGGGTGGCGTCGGGGATCGAGGCCGGCATGATCGGCCTCAACCGGGGACTGATGTCGGATCCGGCCGCACCATTCGGAGGCGTCAAGCAGAGCGGCCTTGGCCGCGAAGGCGGCCAGCACCACGGCATCGCCGAGTTCATGGAGGCTAAATATATTGCCGTCACCTTCTGAACCGGCAGTCATGTCAAAGGACCCTTTCCGCACGCGCGACCATGTGGCCGATTTTGACGATATCGTGGCCGACATAGTGACTCGCAGCGCCGAAACCCGGGCGACCCTGCCGATATCGGCGGGTATCGCCTATGGCGAGGGCGAGGCCGAAAGGTTGGACCTGTTCTTTCCGCCCGGTGTGCGCAGGGATCTTCCCGTGCACATCTTCATCCATGGTGGCTACTGGCGCATGTTCTCCAGAAGCGACTATTCTTATGTAGCGAACACAGTCACCAAAGCTGGGGCGATCGCGGTCATCGTCGATTATGCGCTGATGCCCGAATTCAGGATGGCGGCAATCGTCGACCAGATCCGGCGTGCCAAACAATGGGTGCTGGACAATATAGCCGCCCATGGCGGCGACCCTGCCCGGCTAAGCGTAAGTGGTCATTCGGCGGGTGCGCACCTGGCCACATTCCTGTTCGAAAAGGCGCCAATGCCGTCGCGCATACGTGCGGCGCTGCTGCTAGGCGGCCTTTACGACCTCAAGCCCCTTCAGACCTCCTTCCTCCAGCCGTTAATCGGCATCACTGATGAGGAGGCAGCTGCCTTCACCCCAATGACGCGGTGGCATGACCCGGAGACGGCAGCGACCATTCTCGTCGGAGATCAGGAAACGTCACCTTTTCACCAGCAGGCCGCCGACTTCGGAAAGCGCTTGCGCGCGCAGGGGCACCCTGTCAGCGACCTCCGCCTGAATGACCGAAACCACATGAACAGCGTGCGTGATCTGGGCATCAGCGGCACACAAGCTGGCGATTGCCTGATGGCGATGATCGATGGAAACGGCCTGTAGGACGGAAACCCAGGGAGAGCAGGGCCCGCTTGTGCCTTACTTGACACTCCCGTCACTCAGGAAAGTACCGTCACGGGGATCGCGGCACGCTGCCGGCATCGGGCTGAGCTTTGCGACAGGTGAAATCCGGCAGAGCACACAACCGACGATTCCTCATCCTCTTTTTCCACACTGACGAACTGCACAGCGCATCAGAAAATCGAAATTGCCCCTGCCGCCCTGAGCCGCGATGGTCTTTACGCAAGCAGCCGGCTTAGGGCTGTGGAGGAACGTCGTCGCGGCAAAGCCCTGGGGCAAGGCCGCTTTGGCACGCCGCTGGTTCAAACCGGCAGCGAGGGAGGAACTGACTTGGCTGGTTCGGGCAAATCCGACACCGCGCGCTTGGGCATCAAAATGTCCCAGGAACTCGTCGTCGGCGCGATCTCGGCCGTCCTCTTCCTGGTGTTCTCGGCGACGCTCAACAATTTCCTGAGCCAAGGCAACATCCTTGCCATTCTCAAGAATGTCTCGATCCTGGGCACGCTGGCCGTCGGCATGGGGCTCATCGTCGTTGGGCGCGGCATCGACCTGACCATGGTGGCGGTGATGGTCGTCGGCGTCGCCTTCAGTATTTGGATCTCCACCTGGGGCGTCGACTTCACGCTGGCCGTCGTCTTCGGGGCCATCCTGGTCGCGGCCATCGGCCTGTTCACCGGCGTCATGGTGGCGGTGGCCGAAATTCCGCCGATCTTCGCCACCCTTGCCATCGCGTCCTCGGTCTACGGCTCTGGCCGCATCGTCTTTGCGTCCGACGTGCTCTATGCCCCCTCCGATATCGGCTGGCTGAAATTCGTCGGCAACGGAACCATCCTCGGCATCCCGATGTCGGTGATCATCTTCGCGGCGGTGGCCGCGCTCATGGGCTTTTTCCTGAGGAAGACCCGCTTCGGCCGGCTGGTCTATGCTACTGGCGACAACCCGAACGCGGCCCGCACGACCGGGCTGCCGACGCGCCCGATCATCGTGACGCAATATGTCATCAGCGCCCTCATTGCCTATATCGCCGGCATCATCATGCTGGGGCTGGTCACCGGCATCGACACGCGCCTCTACAATTCCAGCCTGATCTACGACGTGCTGCTGGTCGTCGTGCTGGGCGGCATCGGCCTCTCCGGTGGCCAGGGCGGCGTACGCAACGTCATCGTCGGCACCATCCTGGTCGGCATCCTGACCAACGGCATGACGATCCTGAACTTCAGCTACACCAGCCAGAACCTGATCAAGAGCGTGATCCTGCTGGGCGCGCTGGCGATCGACGCCATCATCAATCCGCGCGACGAGCAGACCTCGCAAAGCGGCGACATCTGAAACAAGAACCGAGACATAAATCTGGGAGGATACCATGAAGTTGTTCAAGAACTGCCTGCTCGCGGGCATGACAGCGCTGGCGCTGCTGGGCGCGGCGAAAATCACCACGGCGCAGGAAACCGATCAGGTCGGCCGCTCCACCTATCTCGAGGCGCTCAAGGGCAAGAAGGTCATCTTCGTGCCAATCTCGCAGGGCATGGACCTCAACCAGGCCTGGGTGGTGGTGTGGCAGCGTCACGCCGCTCGCTACGGCTTCAGCCTCGAAGTGCGCGATCCCTCCGGCGACACCAATGCCGGCATTCGCGCCATGCAGGGCGCCATCGCCGAGAAGCCGGACCTGATCATCGTGCAGAACCCCGACGTCCAGACCTACGCACGCCTGTTGAAACAGGCGCAGGCGGCCGGCATCAAGGTGCTGCAAGTCAACATGCAGTCGGCCACCCAGACGGACAGTTATGTCGGCAACGACTGGATCGAAATGGGCCGTCTCGAAATGGGCGAACTGGCCAAGCACTGCACCGGGCCCAATGCCGTCTCGCACAAGGTGGTCTGGCTCGCCGGCGTCCAGACGGGTGCCGCCAACATCTACATGCGCACCGGCATCGACGAGGTGCTGAAGGCCAATCCCGAGCTGCAGCTCGTCTCCGACCAGCCGGCCGATTACATGAGCGAAAAGGCCCGCCAGATCACTGAGACGGTGCTCCAGCAACATCCGGACCTGTGCGGCATCATGGGCATCTGGGATAATGCCGAGGTCGGCGCCGGCGCCGCCGTCGTGGCCGCCGGCAAGCAGGACCAGGTGACGATCGTTACCAATGGCGCGGGCAGCGCCACGGGCTGCGAGAGCATCAAGAACGGGCTGCTCGATGTGATCTTCAACTTTAATGCCCCCATCCAGGCCGAGATCGCAGCACAACAGATTTCCGAGCTGCTGCAGCAGTCCGGCCGGCAGGCGGGCAGCGAGAAGACCATCTTCTTCGGTCCGATCACCCGCGTCGACAAGGCCAATGCGACCGGCAGGAATTGCTGGAAGCTGGACGAGCTCAAGTAACGGACTTCCTTGATGAGCATGGCTGAAAGCCTTGTGCGCTGGCGCTACCGCCTGCTCCCCGACCACGTGGTCGGGGAGATTCTGACCAAGAAGTGGATCGACAGCGTCATCCCCTTCACGGCGCTGGTCATTTTGTGCGCGATCTTCGGCTCGATCGTGCCAGGCTTCTTCGATCTGGCGACGCTGACCAATCTCAGCGGCCAGACCGCCGAGCTTGGCCTTGTGGTGCTCGGCATGACCATCGTCATGGTGTCAGGCGGCATCGATCTGTCTGTCGGGTCGACCTTCGCGCTCGCCGTGCTGGTCACGCTCTATGGGATGAATGTCGAGCAGTGGAGCTTTGGTACCGGCCTGTTGGCGTGCCTGGGCCTCGGCGTCGTCTGCGGCGCCATCAACGGCTTCCTGGTTGGCTTCCTGCGCATGCGGGCGTTTCTCACCACGCTGGTGACGCTCATCATCTACCGCTCGACCTTCGACATCGTCTTTCCCCAGGTCTCGACCCGGATCGTCACCAGCGGTCCGGATTCGCCGGCCTATGATTTTCTTGGTTTCGGTACGATCTGGGGCGTGCCGACGTCCTTTGTGGTCTTCGTCGTCATCGCGCTGATCATCCATCTCGTGCTGTCGCGCGCCCGCTATGGCTGGCGGCTGTTCGCGGTCGGCGGCGCGCGCCGCTCTGCCTACAATGCCGGCATCAATGTGCGCTTCATCTTGTTCAGCGCCTATGTCTTGTGCTCGGTGCTGGTGGCGCTCTCCGGCTTCTTCTTCTCGGCCCGCATCGGCAGTGCCGCTTCCGACATCGGCACCGGTCTCGAACTGCAGGTGTTGACCGCGACCGTGCTCGGCGGCATCTCGCTAGGCGGCGGGCGCGGCTCGGTCGCCAAGGCGCTGATGGGCACCGTCTTCGTGCTTGTCCTGTCCAACAGCCTGCTCGCGCTGGCCGTGCCCGGCCCGGTCAATTTCCTGATCCTCGGCATCGTGCTGCTTTTGTCGGTGCTTCTCGACGTTCGCTGGGTGAAGAACCGCCACAAGATCCTGCGCAGCGTCTACATCTCGCCGACCTTCGCCAAGATGCCGCAGGCGATCTCGACCGCGCCCGGCGCGCCAATGGCGGTGAATGACCGGTTGAAGGACGTCGGCGTCATCGGCCTCGGCGTTCTCGACGGCGCGGAGGATGTGATCTTCGACCGGCAGGACCGTCTCTACACCGGCAGCCGCCAGGGCGAGATCCTGCGCTTCCAGCCGCCCCATTATACCGATAGCGAAGTGTTCGCACATATTGGCGGCTCGCCGCTCGGCATGGCTTTCGACCGCGACGGCAACCTCGTCATCTGCGTCGCCGGCATGGGCCTCTATCAGGTCTCGCCGGCCGGCGACGTAAAGCTGCTGACCGCCGAAACCAACCGCTCACTGACCTCGGTGGTCGACGACTCGACCATGAAGCTCGCCGACGACTGCGACATCCTGCCGGACGGCCGTATCGTCTTCTCGGAAGCGACAGTGCGCTTCGAAATGCATGACTGGTATGCCGACGCGCTGGAAAGCCGTGGCAACGGACGCATCATCGTCCATGATCCCAAATCCGGTTCGACACGCACACTGCTGTCGAACCTCGTCTTCCCCAATGGCATTTGCACGGCCTTCGACGGCCAGTCGGTGCTGTTCGCCGAAAGCTGGGCCTGCCGCATCAGCCGCTACTATTTCGATGGCCCGAAGAAGGGCCAGGTCGAGCGCGTCATCGAGGGCTTGCCCGGCTATCCCGACAACATCAACCGCGCCTCCGACGGCACCTACTGGCTGGCCCTGATGGGCATGCGCACGCCGGCCTTGGATCTCTCGCTTGAAATGCCGAGCTTCCGCCGTCGCATGGCGCGGCGCGTATCGGAAGACGCGTGGCTGATGCCCAATCTCAACACCGGCTGCGTGCTGCGCTTCGACGAGAACGGCCAGATCCTCGAAAGCCTGTGGGACCAGACCGGCGAGAAGCATCCGATGATCACCTCGATGCGCGAGCACAAGGGCATCCTCTATCTCTGCGGCATCTTCAACAACCGCATGGGCACCTTGCCCTTGAAAGGCGTCGATCCCGACTGGTTCAGCTCGGATTCCTACTGGGGCAAAAAGCCATGAGCGGTTTGAGCCAGCTTCTTGACCGCTTTCTCGGCCGTGGCGAGTGGGCAGTGACCGTGCCGACGCTCGACGGGCCGTTGCTGCCCAACCAAGGACTGGAGGAAGCCGAGCCGTTCGCCGGCCTCGCCGAGGCCGACAATCTCGTACGCACCGAAAAGGGCATTCTGGCAAGCAGCGCCAACCGGCTGATGCGCTTTAGCGCCGACGGCCATGCCGAAACCTTGCAGGAATTTCCGGGCGAGATCACCGCACTCGCCCATGCCCGCGGCATGACGGCGATGGCCATCGACGGCAAGGGCGTCGTTGTCCACGGCGGCCTGCATGACGGGCGCGAGGCGACGGGTGAGGAGGCTCGGCGCCTCTCCTGCATCACCGCTCTCACCTTCCTCGACAGCAACACCTTGCTGGTGGCCAACGGTTCGGCCTCAGTGCCGGCGAGCGGTTGGCGTCGCGACCTGATGCAGAAGAGCGTGTCCGGTTCGGTCTGGCGGCTCGATCTAAAAAACGGCCGGCTGGAGCTTGTCAGGGACGGCTTGGCCTGGCCGGCCGGCATCGCCACCACCGGCTCCAACCGCATCTACGTTTCGGAGGCCTGGCGCCACCGCGTGCTGGCGATCGACCTTGCCACCACGGCGACGCTGCCCGTGCTGGAGCATCTGCCGGCCTACCCCGCCCGCATCGCCCCGGCCTTCAACGCCGGCTATTGGCTGACCTTCTATTCCGTGCGCAACCAACTGGTGGAGTTCATCCTGCGCGAGGAGACCTACCGCACCCGCATGCTGGCGGAAGTCCCGGAGGCCTACTGGATGGCGCCGTCGCTCGGCTCATGGCGCGACTATCGCGAGCCCATGCAAGGCAGCCAGTTGAAGCAGATGAACGTGCTGAAGCCATACGCGGTGACAAGGTCCTACGGGCTGGTGGTTCTTTGCGACCAGAACATGAAGCCGCTGTCGAGTTTCCATTCGCGCGCAGACGGCAAGGTGCACGGGACGCTGAGCGCCTGCGAGCTGGGCGATGATCTGCTGGTCGCCTCGCGCGGCGGATCGAGGATCGTACGCGTGGCGAGCGCCGCCAGCGGCAAGCGAGGCTAAGCGATGTCGGACGCCAACATCATTGAACTCAGGGATGCCGCCAAGGCATTCGCGCGCATTCCGGCCTTCAAGAATGTCAATTTCGACCTGCGCAAAGGCGAAATCCACGCGCTGCTCGGGGAAAACGGCGCCGGCAAGTCGACGCTGACCAAGGTCATGGCCGGTGTCTTCAAGCTGACCGAGGGCAAGATGACCTTCGACGGCAAGGATGTGTCCTTCGCCACGCCCGCCGAAGCGCTGCGCGCCGGCATCGCCATGGTGTTCCAGGAAACCAACCTGGTGCCGGCCATGACGGTAGCGCAGAATCTCTATCTCGGCGAAGAGAAGATGTTCAACCGGTTGCGCGGCCTCTACATTCAGGCGCGGCAGTTCCTCGCCGGCATGGGCTTCCAGGTCGACCCGTCCGCGCAGGTCAGCACGCTGGGCGCGGCGCACAAGCAGATGGTGGAGATCGCGCGCGCCGTCCACCACAAGGCTCGCGTCATCATCTTCGACGAGCCGACCGCGACGCTGACGCCTGAAGAGAAGAGCCACTTCTTCAAACTTTTGCAGCGGCTGGTGAAGGAGGGCATCGCCGTCATCTTCATCACCCATGCGCTGGAAGAGGCGCTTGCCGTCGCCAACCGCATCACGGTCATGCGCGATGGCGAGATCGTCGCGTCCGGCGAGGCCAAGGGCTTCACCCGCGCCTCGATCGTGCAGGCCATGGTCGGCCGCACGCTCACCGAAACGCTGCATGGCGAGGTCAAGCGCACGGCGCGCCCCTATGGCGACAAGGTGCTTTCGGTCGAGAATCTGTCCTGCGCCGGTCTGGTGCGCAACTCTTCCTTCTCGGTGTTTTCAGGCCAGGTCACCGGCATGTTCGGCCTTGTCGGCGCCGGCCGCACCGAAATGGCCAAGGTCGTCGCCGGACTGTTGAAGCGCAACATCTTCCACGGCGGCGAGATCCGCCTGCTCGGCAAGTCGGTGCGCTATCGGGTGCCCAGGCCTGCGGTGCGCGACGGCATCGTCTATGTCACCGAGGATCGCAAGGTCGACGGTTTCTTCGAAACCATGACCGCGGGCGAGAACCTGCAAATGGGTGAACTGACCGAGGGCGCCAATCCCGTCTCCATGGTGTCGCTGGCGCGAGCCAGGCAACTTGCCCGCGAATGGGGCGAACGTCTGAGCCTGCGGCAGACCAGCGACCGAGCCCGGATGATCGAGCTCTCCGGCGGTAACCAGCAAAAGGTCGTGATCGCCAAATCGCTGATTCAGAAGCCGAGGCTGGTGATCTTCGACGAGCCGACACGCGGGGTCGACGTCGGCGCCATCGTCGAGATCCACCAGCTTATCAGCGATCTCGCCGAGCAAGGCATGGCCGTCGTTGTCATCTCGTCCTACCTGCCTGAAATTCTCGCCGTTTCGGATCGCATTCTGGTGGTCAAGCGCGGCCGCGTGGTCGAGGAGATGATGCTTTCGGAGGCCACCGAGGAACGCGTCATGTTCGCCGCGGTTCATTGAGCGGCTCGACAAGAGAGACACTTTTGCCGGCCAAGCCAGGACCAATGTCTGGCCTGCCCTATTGCCTTGCAATCGGTTCCGCGTCTGAATAGGTCAGGGGTCAGATCACCCTGCCCGAGCGGATATGCCCAGCGTCAACCTCAAACTTCTCCAGACGTTCCTGCTTGCCGCCGAAAACGGCAGCTTCCGACGTGCTGCCGAGGAGAGCAACCGTTCGCCATCGGCGGTCTCGATGCAGATTCGCGACCTTGAGGAGCAGATCGGCATCTCGCTGTTCATCCGCACCGCACAGCGTGCCAGCCTGACGCCGGAAGGCCAGATCCTGTTCGAGGAGATCGCCAACGTGATGTCACAGGTGCAGACCAGCCTCGACCGCCTGACGGAGGTCGCCGCTCGGCGCAAGGGCAAAGTGCAGATCGCCTGCGCCCCGACGCTCGCGGCAAGCCGGCTGGGCGATATCCTGGCGACATTCAAGTTGCGCTATCCACGCAGCATCGTCGAGGTCATCGAGAGCCCGCCGCAGGCCGCGCTTGGCCTTTTGCAACAGCAGGAGGTCGAGTTCTACATCGGCCCCGAACTGCCAAACTTGACGGACTTCCAGTTCGAGTCCATCCTCGACGATCCGCTGATGGCCTGCATCCCCACGGAAATATACGGTGGCGAAAAGAAGCTGCTGCTCTCGGACCTGCTGCGCTATCCGCTCATCCTGCTCAGCCGCAAGACCGCCGTGCGCGGCCTTGTCGATCGGCTGACGGCGGCGGAAGGCATCGAGTTCAAGCCGCAATACGAGGTCGAAAGCGCACAGACGGCGGTGGCGCTGGTGTGTTCGGGACTTGGCGTCTGCGTGGTGCCCGGCATCGCCATTTCGCGCAATGACGAGCGTATGCGGGTGGTGCCGATCGACCATCGCGACGCCCACCGCTCGGTCGGCATCATCACCGCGCGGGGCTATGTGCACCACTCCTTCTCCGAACAGCTGATGAACCTCATCCGCACCAATTTGCGCGAACTGGCAAACTGAGCGTCGCGCCTTCGGACAGGCACCTTGCACGAGCGCCGAGAATGGTGCGTTGGGAACGCCGCCATTGGCAGCCCGGCCTCTCCTGAATATCAGCGCACCCTCAGTCGGTCTGGATCCAGATCGACTTGGTCTCCAGATATTCATGCAGATGTTCGATGCCGCCCTCGCGGCCGTAGCCGGACATCTTCATGCCGCCGAACGGCACCGCCGGGTCGATGGCGTGGTACATGTTGACCCATACCGAGCCGGCCTTGATGCGGCGGGCGAGCTTGTGGGCGGTGCCAAGATGACTGGTGAAAATGCCGGCCGCCAGGCCATAGGGCGTCGCATTGGCCCGCGCCACGGCTTCGTCGAGCGTGTCGAACGGCATCGCCGAAATCACCGGACCAAAGATCTCTTCACGCGCGATGGTCATCTTGTCCGACACCGCACCGAAGACAGTCGGCGCGATGAAATTGCCGCCGTCGTAGGGCCCGCCGGTCAGTCGCGAGCCGCCCGCCATCAGTTCCGCGCCTTCGTCGCGGCCGGCCTTGATATAGCCCACCACCTTGCCGGCCTGCCTGGCATTGATGAGCGGGCCGATTTCGGTTTCCGCCTCGATGCCATGGCCGATGCGAAGCCTGCCGGCAAACTCGGCGACCCGGCGCACGAATTCGTCATGGATTTCGCGGGCCACGAAAAGCCGCGAACCGGCGATGCAGATCTGGCCCGAATGCACGAACACAGCCATCGCGGCGACAGGAACCGCCTTGTCAATGTCGGCATCGCGGCAGACGATGATCGGCGATTTGCCGCCGAGCTCCAGGGAAACGCGCTTGAGGTTGGTCACGCCCGCCCGCGCGATGGCCTGGCCGGTCAGCGTCGAGCCGGTGAAGACGATCTTGTTGACGTCGGGATGTTCAGCGAGCCGCGCGCCGGCCTCTGTCCCGGTGCCGGTGACGACGTTGACGACGCCGTCGGGAACGCCGGCCTCCTGCATCAGCCTGGCGATCAGCAGCGGCGTCAACGAAGCATCCTCCGAGGGCTTCAGCACGATGGTGCAGCCGGTGGCGAGCGCCGGCGCGATCTTCCAGATCGACGCTGCGGTCGGAGCGTTCCAGGGGATGATCGCGCCGACAACGCCTACCGGCTCGCGCCTTGTGAACGAGACGATCTCGCCGGGGATCGAATTGTCTATGGATTCGCCATGCAGCGCGGTCGCCATGCCCGCATAAAAGCGCAGCATGCCGATGACGCGCCGCCGGTTGGCGAGCGTGCGCGTGATCGGCAGTCCCATGTCGAGAGTGTCGGAAACGCTGAGTTCTTCCCAATGGGTCTCGAAGAGATCGGCGATGCGCAGAAGCACGCACTGCCGCTCGTAGGGCGAGAATTTTGACCACGGCCCTTCGAAAGCCGCGCGCGCAGCGTCCACCGCCGCATCGATGTCGGCCGCCGAGCCACGCGGCACCGTGGCCAGCACTTCGCCAGTCGCCGGGTTGAGCGCCTGCATCTCCTGGCCGGATTGTGCCGGAACCCACTTGCCGCCGACGAACATCGGCCGGAATTCGCCATGGTAGAGCGCCGTGGCCTTCGCCCGCGGGTCGAAATTCAGCGTCATCTCTTCCTCCTCACAATTCCGTGGCGACTATGACTCCCACGCCGGTCGACCTCAAACAAGGAAAGCTAAAAGGGCGTTCAGATAATCGGACTGTGCAATGCACGCGACTTCCCCGATGGTGCCGGCAACGGAGGAACAGATATGAGACTTGCTGGCAAGGTCGCTATCGTCACGGGCGGCGGTTCGGGATTTGGCGAAGGCATCGTCAGGAAATTCGTCACCGAAGGTGCGCTGGTCGTGTTGATGGACCGTGATGAGGCCGCCGCGGCCCGCGTTGCTGCCGAAGTCGGCGAAAATGTGCGGCCAATCACTGGCGACGTCTCGACACTCGGAAGCTTCGAAGCGGCGGCAGACCTGGCC
>NZ_RZQT01000179.1:0-9940 GCF_003998485.1 Mesorhizobium sp. M7A.F.Ca.CA.001.04.2.1 | reverse complement strand
GACCAAGCTTGACCACTTCCCGCACGGTGAACGGGAACGACAGCGTCGTCGCCTGCGGCAGCACCGCGCGATGGACGGCTGCCTCGGCCGGCTTCATCGTCGAGAGATCTCGGCCGTTGAGGGCAACGCGGCCGGTATAGGCGAGCTCGCCGGAGAGCGCTTTGAGAAAGGTCGTCTTGCCCGAACCATTGGGGCCGACGACGGCGGCGATCTCGCCGGGCCGCGCGTGGAAATCGACACCACTGACGATAGGCTTGCCGGCGATATCAACCGAAACATCCTTTGCCTCGATCATCAAGCCTCACAAATCAACCACGCCGCGCTTGCGCAGCAGGATCCAAAGGAAGAACGGCGCGCCCGCTATCGCGGTGACGATGCCTATCGGCAGTTCGGCCGGCGCAACGATGGTGCGTGCGACCGCATCGGCCAGAAGCAGCAGCGAGGCGCCGAGCAGCGCCGACGCCGGCAGCAGATAGCGATTGTCCGGACCAATCAGCAGGCGCAGCAGATGCGGCACCACGATGCCGACGAAGCCGATGCCGCCGCTGACGGCGACGGATGCGCCGACCGCGGCGGAGACGCCGACGATGGCCGTGTATTTCAGCCGCTGCACCGGAATGCCGAGATGGCCGGCGGTCGCCTCGCCAAGCGCCAGCGCGTTGAGGCCGCGTGCCAGGAACGGCATCGCCGCCAGCGCCAGGACGATGATCGGCCCTACCGACGCGATCTTCGCCCAGGTCGCACCACCGAGCGATCCGAGTTGCCAGAAGGTCAGGTCGCGCAACTGGCGATCGTCGGCCATGAAGATAAGGATGCCGGTCAGCGCCATGGCGAGCGCCGCCAGCGCGATGCCGGCGAGCAGCATTGTGGCAACCGAGGTTTGCCCCCGCCGCGTCGCGACCTGATAGAGCATCAGCGTGGTGGCGAGCCCGCCACAGAAGGCCGCCAGCGGCAGGGCAAGCGTGCCGAGCAAGACTGTCACCGGAGCCAATATCGTCGCGCCGAGCACGATGACGGCAACCGCGCCGAGGCTGGAGCCGGCCGAGACGCCGATCAGGCCGGGGTCCGCCAGCGGATTGCGGAACAGCCCCTGCATGACCGCGCCGGAGACGGCGAGCGCCGCGCCGACCAGCATGCCGAGGATGACGCGCGGCAGGCGGATGTCATAGACGATCAGGCTGTCGCGGGCGCTCAACGCGGCGTCGTCAGGCACTGCGCCGAACAGCCGGCCCCCGATGACGTTGGCGGCCGATGCGTCCGAAGCCCCCGATGTCAGCGACAGAAAAACGGCAGCCGCGAGCCCCAGGCACAGCAGAAGGATGACGATGCGGGCGCGGCCCGACCGGTCGCCTTCGGATACGCTTGCCATCACCGGGCCGGCGATCGATTGATCGACCATGATCTGCCTGCTCAGTCCGTGACCTGCCCGCCATAAAGCGAGACAGCGAGGTCGTGGATGGCATCAGCCGTGCGCGGCCCGAAGCCGAGCAGATAGGCGCCGTCGATGCGGATCAGCTTGTGCGCCGTTCCGACCGGCGTGGAGGCGATCGACGGATTGCCGAACAGTTCGTCGTCCGAAACCGTAGGCCCGGCATTGCTCATCATCAGGATCACGTCAGGCCTGGCGGTTATGATCGCCTCGTCGGACATCTGCTTGTAGCCGGAAAAGCCCTCGACCGCGTTGACGCCGCCGGCCAGCTTGACCATGCCGTCGGCGGCGGTCTCGCTGCCGGTCGCCAGAATCTTGCCGCCCTGTATCGACAGCACGAACAGGATGCGCTTGCGCTCCTTGATCGAAGCCGTCTGCTTCTCGGCGGCCGTGAGCTTGGCATCGAGCTCCTTGGCCAGCACCTCGGCCTTGGCGTCGACGCCGAGCGCCTTGCCGACGATGCGGACCTTCTCGAGAATGCCTTCGTGGCTGTAGTGCTCGGGCACCTCGATGAACGGCACGCTCGTCTTCTTCAAGACATCGACTGCTTCCTTGGGGCCGCTGCCATGCAGCGCCAGGATGCCGGTCGGGTCGACCGACAGCACACCCTCCGGCGACAGCGCGCGCATATAGCCGACATCGGGCAGCTCAAGCGCCGCCTTTGGGAACCGGCTGGTGGAATCGCGTGCCACCAGATGCTTTTCCTGGCCGAGAGCATAGACGATCTCGGTGATCGAGCCGCCAATGGCCACGATCTTTGAAGGATCGGCAAACACGGCCGTGCCATCCGCGGCGCTGGCGGGTTGCAGTGCGATAGCAGCCATGGAGAGACCGATCACCGGCCCCAAAATAGATCCGCGCACAGCCGACAATCTTGGGAAAACACTCATAGCATTTTTTCTCAGGCTGCGGTCGGGCTTGGGATGCGCGGCAGGTTTTCCGCCAGGAAGCGCCAGTCGTCTCGCTCGCTTTCGCCTTCATGACGCTTGCCGAAGAACTGGATGATCATCTTGCCGTCGGCGTCATAGACCTCGAGCGAGGTGACATGACCGTCCTTGGTCGGCTTGCGCACGGCCCAGACCTCGTGGATGTGGTCGGTGCGCAGATGCAGGTGGAAGGTTTCGTCCAGCACGTTGATCCATGGTCCCATCGGCTTGATCGACTTGATCGGACCGGAATGGATCTGGATGCAGCCGCGGTTTCCCACAAAGCACATGATCGGCATCTCGCCCTCCGCGGCATGATGAAACATGGCCCGGACCGCCTCATTGTCGAGCTGCCAGGCATAGTCCTGCCCAACCAGGCGCACCGCCTGCCGGCGGCTTAGTTTCAGCGTCTTCAACATACCAAAGAACTGGTGCACGTCGGTCAGCCGGCTCCAGCGGTCACGCAGATCGTCGAGATTGGCGGCCGCTTCGTCGCCATGGATCTCGTCATCGGGGAGTGGCCCCGAGATGTCGACCGTCGGTTCCTGGTTGGACGATTCGAGCGCGGCGACCAGCTTCTGATAGGCATAGAGGCTGGAGGCCGGCCGCAGATGCACCTTGTGCACGGCCTCGCCTGCCGCATCGAAGAACTGGAGGCTGCGGCGGATTTCGTCGCCGTCGCGCTTCTCGACGGCAAAGCCGTGTGCCCTGACCTTCGGGAAGATGCGCAAGTCGATGTTTTCGCCAAGCACCATGGCATTGTGGGTGCCGGTGACGACCTTGTCATAGACGCCGATCTTCTCGTGCACCGCGCTTTCATTGCGGGTCAGCGCCATGACCTCGCCGACGGCCTCGAGGCCGGTCAGAAGATCGTTGACGCGCGGCTCGATGCGGACGACGCCGTCCCCGCAATGCGCCGCGACCAGTTCGGCTTCCGAAATGCCGAGATGGGCAGCCAGATCACGCTCGCGCGTCTTCGGATTGTCTGTCCGTGCCCGCCGGATTTCATGCGGGGCGGATTTTACGCGCTGATCCATGTCTCGGTCCCTGTTGCCTTGTCTTACTTGTTGAGAATGAGCTTGCCCTGGCGGGTGATCTTCAGCCGGTAGAGTGCACCGTGATGCTCGATGCCGATCTCGTGCTCGCCCTGGAACAGGGTGTTGCTGGAAAGGGTTCGTACCGCCAGCGGAACCCGGTCGAAACGGGGGGAGGCATCGTCGGGACGGCGGACGCGATAGCGAAAATCGTTGGGATTGTGGGTGTTCATCTGGATGGATCCCTTTCCTGTGCCGGGCGTCTGGCTAGGCGTTGCGTAATCCGATTCATTTCTTGACTTGAATAATCATGTTTACTAGTCAGTGCAATACCGGATTAAATGAGTCAACATTTAAGACGCCGGCGACGATCAAAAATGCCAGCCAGCCCCGGGCCAGCCAGCATCAAACCTGGACTTTGGAGTTGGGGCATGGGGTTTGTGACTTGGGAATGGCGCGGCCGGTCGGCGGCGAACGGCGCGGCGGCATTGCTGGCAAGTGTGGCGGCGATTGCCTTATCGGCGCAACTGGCCAACGCCCAGCAGGCGGCGCAGCCGACAGATCAAACGAAGAAGGCTGAAGAGGAAAAGGCAGCACCAGCGGGAGCAACGCTGCTCGACAAGATCCTCGTCATCAGCCGCACCGGCGAGACGGCGATCGAATCGCTGGCATCGGCCAGCCATATCGGCCAGGAACAGCTCGACCGCCGCATGGCGACGACGCCCAATGAGATGCTGCTCGGCGTGCCCGGTGTCGCGGCGCAGGCCGACGCCAGGCG
Organism: Mesorhizobium sp. M7A.F.Ca.CA.001.04.2.1; assembly: GCF_003998485.1. Classification (NCBI taxonomy): domain Bacteria; kingdom Pseudomonadati; phylum Pseudomonadota; class Alphaproteobacteria; order Hyphomicrobiales; family Phyllobacteriaceae; genus Mesorhizobium; species Mesorhizobium sp. M7A.F.Ca.CA.001.04.2.1. Next base: position 5,773 of record NZ_RZQT01000179.1, on the reverse strand, counting down.
CGTCAGCACCAGCATCAACATCCGCGGCCTGCAGGATTTCGGTCGCGTCGCAGTCATCGTCGACGGCGCACGACAGAATTTCCAGCGCTCCGACCACGGCACGCAGTCGACCTTCTACATCGACCCCGAACTCGTCAAATCCGTGGATGTTATCCGTGGTCCTGTAGCCAACACCTACGGCTCGGGCGCCATCGGCGGCGTCGTCTTCTTCGACACCAAGGATGCCGAGGATTTCCTCAAGCCTGACGAGACATGGGCCGGTTCCGTCACGGGACGCTATGAGAGCAACGGCAAGGGCTGGACCACAAGTGCATCCGGCGCCTACCGCATTAACGAGGATTGGGACGTGCTGGGCAACATCGTCTACCGCGACTATGACAACTATAAGGATGGCGGCGGCGACACCGTCAAGGGCACCGGCTTCGACGTGCTGAGCGGACTGCTCAAGACCAGCATACGCCCGACCGACAACAGCGAACTGAAGCTCGGCTGGGTCGGCTCAAGCGATGGCTGGAACGAGATCAGCGGCGGTGCGCCGGTCAATGACGCCGACCTGAAGTCGAACACCTTCACGGCGCGCTACAACATCACGGATGAGGACAAGAGCTGGCTCGATCTCCACATCAACACCTCCTACAACAAGACCAACCTCGATCTGACCAGCCTTGTCCCGCAAAACCGCTTTGATCCGGTCACCGGCCTTCCCGTTGTCTTGCCGGCGGGATCGCAGTCGACATTCGACGTCGGCACCACCGGCATCGACATCTGGAACACGTCCCGGTTCGAGACGAGTGGGATCGCGCACGAGCTGACCTATGGCGGCGACTGGGCCGGCGATAATGTCAAGACAGGCGGCGCGGCTGGTGGCGACAGTTTCTACACGCCTTCGGGCAAGCGCAACGTTTCGGGCGCCTATGTCCAGGACAAGCTCACCTGGGAGTGGCTCGAAGTCATCGCCGGGCTGCGTTACGACAACTACAGCCTCAAGGATGACACCCACGACATTTCCGGCGACAGGGTATCGCCGCGCATCACCGTCGGCGTCTCCCCGTTCGAATCCGCAGGCCTTGCCGGCCTTCAGTTTTATGGCACCTATGCCGAGGGCTATCGCTCGCCATCGATCACCGAGACGCTGATCAGCGGCAATCATCCGGCAGGCGTCAGCTTTCCGTTCCTGCCCAATCCCAATCTGCGGCCGGAAACCGGCAAGACGACCGAGTTCGGCGTCAACTACAAGCAGAACGACATCCTCGAAGCCGGCGATGCGCTGCGCATCAAGGCAGCGTATTTCAACAATGATGTCGAAGATTACATCGATGGCGTTACCCTGTCGCGGTTTGACCCGACAGCCGGTTGCCCGAGCGGACCCGGTATCCCGATATGCTTCCAGTACCAGAATTTTGCCAAGGCCAAGATCGACGGCTTCGAACTGGAGGGCGTCTATGATGCCGGATGGGGCTATGCCGGGCTCTCGGCTTCAATCACCAATGGTCACACCATTTCCTACAAGGGTGTGGAAGCGGATCTCGCCACGATCCCATCATCCCAGGTCACCGCGCAGCTCGGCTTGCGCTTCCTCGAGGACAAGCTAACCGTCGGCGGCGAAGTGCAATACAATGGCAAGCCCAAGGGCAATCCGATCGCCGAGGACTACACGCTGGTCAATGCCTTTGCCAGCTACCAGGCGACGGACAATTTGAAGATTGATTTCCGCGCCGACAATCTGTTCGATGTCAAATACGCCAACCCGCTCAACCTGACCACGGCCGGCCAGCCGCCGCAGCCGGTTTTCGCGGCCTACGAGCCCGGCATAACGCTGAAGCTGGCGGCAACGATGCGGTTTGGAGGCTGATTGCCATGACGAGCTTGACGACACCCCTTCGTCTGCTGACCTCGATGCTGGCGATGTCGCTTGCGATGGTTTCGGCGTGGGCGCAAGAGTCCGCGCCGGTCCCCGCGCTCACCCTGGAACTCAATGGTGCGCAACCTTCCGACAAGGGTTGCCGCCTGACGTTCGTGGTCAACAACAATCTCGGCGCCGACCTGTCCAAGGCTGCCTTCGAGATCGCCTTGTTCAACGAGGCAGGCGTCGTCGACCGGCTGACCGTGCTCGATTTCAAGGAATTGCCGGCCGGCAAGACCAAGGTGACGCGTTTCGATCTGGCCGGCACCGAGTGCTCGAAAGTCAGCCGCGTGCTGATCAACAGCGCGACCGAATGCACCGGTACCGGCGTCGAACCGAACGCCTGCATGCGAAAGCTGAAGACAGACACCAAGACCGGTATCGCCTTCGGCGTCTGAGGTGGGACTGCATCCCGCATTCCTGCAAAACAAAGCGGCGTGGCCAGCTGCCGGCCACTGCCGACTGCCGCTGCGAGCGAACGATCTTGATTTGACAATTCTGCTCTTATCGCTGCAGGTCTCGCGGCGAGACATGCAGGATATCAGCCCCCTCCCCGAAGCCGGCGCCGAGCTGGCGATAGAGCCAACCGAGCCGCTCGCGCTGCCGCGGCCGTCGACCTGGAACCGCAAATGGACGGCGGCGATCGTCGTCTCCTGCGCGCTCCACGCCGCCGTGGCGGCGGCTTTTCTGATCTCGCCTTCGGGGATTTCGAGTTCCCAGAATGCCGAGCAGCCGGAAGGCAGTGATCAGTCGGGCACCAACGTGGTCGGCAGCGCGCTGGACAAGGACCCGACGGCAATAAACGTTGCACTGGTGCCCAGCCCGCAACCGGCCAAACCACAGCCGGCAACACCGCCCAAGCCGTCGCAGCCAACGGAGGCCTCCCAACCTGCCGCGGAAGCGGCAAAGCCGCCGCTCAAGTCTTTGCCGGAAGCTGTCAAACCGCAGGCGGTCACCCCGGACATACTGGTGGCCGGCGCCCCTCGCCCCGATGATCAGAGCGTGGCTCCCAAGACCGAAGCGCCGGCACAGCCGACCGTTCAGCCCAGGAGCACCGAGACGCCTGTCGCCGTTCCAGAACAGCCGCCGATCCCCAGCGCGAGGCCCAGTCCGGCAGCTGCCCAGTCAAAGACGGCGGATGAGAAGCGCGGCACGGCGGATGGCCAGGACCTGTCGGCGCAAGCGGCCAGCAAGGGCAAAAGGCAAAACGAGGCAGGCACTGCCGCGGAAGATAACTACCGCGGCGATGTCTTTAGAAAGCTCGGCAGCGTCAATCGCACTCTGCCGCCGTCCCTACAACTGGCGGCACGCAACAATGTGGTTGTTAAATTCGTCATAGGCAGGAAGGGCAACATAAATAAGTTGCGCATCCTGGAGACCTCAGGGTCGGCGGCTTTCGATCAGGCGGCGCTTGGCATTATCCGCAAAGCAGCCCCCTTCCCTTCGATTCCACCACAGGCAGCAAGCGCAAGTTTGGAGTTCGAGACCGAAATCGGCCCATTTTGAATGTGCGCAGAACAAAACGCTGCGGCCGCAAATCATCAACATCCCTGTGAGAGGAAACCACCATGTACATCGCCATGAACCGCTTCAAGGTGCAGACCGGCTCGGTGAACGATTTCGAGGCCGTGTGGAAGAACCGCGATTCCAGCCTTGCGGAGATGAAGGGGTTCCGCGAATTCCACCTGCTGCGAGGCCCGGTCAACGAGACCGAAGGCTACACGCTGTTTGCATCGCACACGGTGTGGGCGAGCCACGATGATTTCATCGCCTGGACCAAGTCCGAGAATTTCCGCGCCGCCCACAGGAATGTCGGCACGACGAAGGTCCACTATCTCGGCCACCCCCAGTTCGAGGGCTTTTCGGTCGTCGAAGGCGCGTAATGCATGTCGCCCAAAAGTGGTCCCGGTTTTGGGACAACGACATGCATAAAACAAAAGAGATAGAGACATTCACCGTTTCCACGAAACGGTGAATGGCTCTATCGACCGGCCGGAGTCAGGCTCCGGCCAGCAAGCTCGCATTGCCGCCCGCGGCGGTGGTGTCGACGCAGACGGCCCGCTCATGTGCATAAGCCGCCGGGTTCAACACTTCGCTGACCAGCGGCACGATCGGGCCTGAGCGATCAGCGATAACCCTGCGCACGATGCGCGCGGCCTCTGGTGTGCCGGAAAAAGCAACGATATCGACGCGCAACGAGCGTGCCTCGACCGGATCAGGCCGCCCGTCGATGGCGGCCAGCGGGAGGCCCTTGCCGGTCAGAGCGGAAAGGGCTGCCGGCGCGCCCGGTGCAACGGCCAGCACCGCGTTGCCGGCGGCGAGCGCCTGGATCGTCTGCGCCAGCAGCGTATCACCATCGGGACCAAGGCACAGCACCCGTCCACGTGGCGACAGCGAGAGCGTGTTGGCTTCGCCGGTCGGCCCGGGCAGGTCGACCTGGCCGAAATCGATGCCGGCGGCCGCACCAATGGCCGCAGCACCCTTGCCGCGCAGATGCTTCCTCAGAATGGCGATCCGGTCCGGACGCGTCGACCAGCCGCCAAGTGTGGGATCAGGCAGATTGTCGGCAAGCTCGGTCGCCGTGACCTTGTGGCCATCCTGCACATGGGTGCCGGCCTCCGGCCCCTTGCGGAAGCGGCGGAGATAGTGCGGACCGCCGGCCTTCGGCCCGGTGCCGGAAAGCCCCTCGCCGCCAAACGGCTGCGAACCGACGACGGCGCCGATCTGGTTGCGGTTGACATAGATGTTGCCGGCATGGATGCCATCGACGAAATGCTGCACGCGGCCCTCGATGCGGGTGTGCAGGCCGAAGGTCAGGCCATAACCCTTGCGGTTGATGGCGGCGATGACGGCGTCGATCTGGTCGGCGTCGAAACTGGCGACATGCAGCACCGGCCCGAACACCTCGCGCTCCATGTCCTCGATACCCTTGACCCGGAAGACATGCGGCGCGACGAAGCGACCTTCCCTGGGCGCCTCGAGCTTGGCGATCAGCCTGCCCTGCAGGCCCATCTTCGTGCAATACTCGCGGATCGAGCTTTGCGCCTCGTCGTCGATAACCGGGCCGACATCGGTCGAAATCCGCCAGGGATCGCCGACGTTGAGCGCCTCCATGGCGCCCTTCAGCATCTCCAGCATCTTCTTCTCGACGTCCTTCTGCACGTAGAGTACGCGCAGCGCCGAGCAGCGCTGGCCGGCACTCTGGAAGGCGGAGGCGAGGATATCGCGCACCGCCTGTTCGGGCAGCGCGGTGGAATCGACGATCATGGCGTTGAGGCCGCCGGTCTCGGCGATCAGCATGGCGTCGGGCGCGGCCGTCCCGGCCAGCTGCTTCTCGATCAGCTTGGCAACCTCGGTCGAACCTGTGAAGCAGACGCCAGCGATGCGCGGATCGGCGGTGAGCGGCCCGCCGACCGATGGGCCGTCGCCAGGGAGCAACTGGATGACGTCTTCCGGCACGCCGGCCTCGCGCAGCAGTTCGACGGCGCGGAAGGCGATCAGCGGCGTCTGCTCGGCCGGCTTGGCGATCACCGAATTGCCGGTGACGAGCGCTGCCGCGATCTGGCCGGTGAAGATGGCGAGCGGGAAATTCCACGGCGAAATGCAGACAATGGCGCCGCGCGCTTGCGTGCCCGCCTCCGCATTGGCCGCCTCAGTGGCGTAGTAGCGCAGGAAGTCGACGGCTTCACGCACCTCGGCGACGCCGTCGGCCAGCGATTTGCCGGCCTCGCGGGTGGCGAGTGCAAAGAACTCGACGGCATTCGCCTCATAGAGATCGGCGGCACGGTTGAGGATGGCGGCGCGCTCGGCGACGGGACGCTTCGCCCAGGCCGGTTGCGCTTCCACCGCAAAGCGCACGGCGGTCGCGAC